>NZ_JBGDVI010000007.1:0-226518 GCF_046551895.1 Salmonella sp. SAL03688 | reverse complement strand
CACCTGACCCCATGCCGAACTCAGAAGTGAAACGCCGTAGCGCCGATGGTAGTGTGGGGTCTCCCCATGCGAGAGTAGGGAACTGCCAGGCATCAAATTAGAAGTATGGCATTAACTTTCGGGGCAGTTCACTACTCGACAGAGAGTAGGACAAAAGCGAAAGCTTTTGAACGTTGCGAAGCAACGGCCCGAAGGGTGAATCACGAAGTGATTCATAAACTGCCAGGCATCAAATTAAGCAGTAAACTGATGTAAAAATCAGTGGTTGTAAAAGAATTCGGTGGAGCGGTAGTTCAGTTGGTTAGAATACCTGCCTGTCACGCAGGGGGTCGCGGGTTCGAGTCCCGTCCGTTCCGCCACTTATTAAGAGCCCTGAGCATTAGCTCAGGGCTTTTTCTTTGCATGTCATTTAATTATTGCTCAATTCGCAAAAATCCTCTGCATTTCTCGCTCTTTTTCTGCAAAGCGCTGAAGGTCATAATCCCCTCAGTTAACGAACATAGTGATTAAAAAGAGGAATTCTATGACTATCCCTGCATTCGGTTTAGGTACTTTTCGCCTGAAAGACGACGTGGTTATCGCTTCTGTTAAAACGGCGCTTGAACTAGGCTACCGTGCTGTCGACACTGCGCAAATCTATGATAATGAAGCGGCTGTTGGACAGGCGATTGCTGAGAGCGGCGTACCGCGTAATGAGCTGTACATCACCACCAAGATCTGGATTGAAAATCTTAGCAAAGACAAGCTAATCCCAAGCCTGAAAGAGAGCCTGAAAAAACTGCGTACCGATTATGTCGATCTGACGCTGATCCACTGGCCATCTCCGGGTGATGCCGTGCCTGTCGAAGAATTTATGCAGGCATTGCTGGAAGCTAAAAAACAAGGGCTGACTCGCGAAATTGGCATTTCAAACTTCACCATTCCGTTGATGGAAAAGGCTATTGCCGCGGTGGGCGCAGACCATATCGCCACCAACCAGATTGAGCTATCTCCGTATTTGCAGAGTCGTAAGGTGGTTGACTGGGCGAAAGCGCACGGTATCCATATCACCTCTTACATGACGCTGGCATACGGTAAGGCGCTGAAAGATGAAGTGATTGCACGCATTGCGGCTAAACATAATGCGACCCCGGCGCAGGTTATTCTGGCATGGGCTATGGGTGAAGGTTACTCGGTGATCCCTTCATCCACCAGGCGTGAAAACCTGGCAAGCAACCTGCTGGCACTGGAACTGCATCTGGATGCCGAAGATAGAGCAGCGATCGCGGCACTGGACTGCAACGACCGCCTGGTTAGTCCGGAAGGTTTGGCCCCTGAGTGGGATTAATTGCCTGACCCTTTGTACCCTTTACCCCTCTTTCACAGCTCCTGCGGGGGCTGTTCTTATATATTCGCTCAAAAAGTCGATAAATGCCCGAATGCGTGTGCTGACGGCGCGATCGCTGTAGTAAACGGCGCTGAAAGGCATTTCTACCGGCAGACGTTTATCGGCCAGCAGTTCCACCAGTTCTCCCCGCGCGATCTCTTTATCAATCATATAATCTGAAAGACATGCAATGCCGTTACCGTTCAGGCAAAGTTGTTTTAACGTTTCCCCGCTATTGGAAGAAATCCCACATTTGATCTCATGGAGCTGCCCATCGCTACAGGCAATCGGCCAGGTATTGAGCGAGATGGGTTCAGAAAACCCCAGGCACAGATGCCGTTTTAACTCTTCAACGCTCTCAGGCTTGCCAAAGCGGGCAATATAGTCAGGTGAAGCGATAATCTTGCGATAGCTGGTAAATAACGGACGCGCGCGCAGACTTGAATCTGTCAACGTGCCTGCGCGTATCGCAACATCCACTTTTCGTTCAATAAGATTGATGAACGTTTCTGAGGAGACAAGAGACAACGTCATTTCCGGATACCGTTCACGAAAAGGTTTAATCAGCGGCATCAGGAAATGCAGCATTACCGGCGTTGCCGCATCGATACGCAGTAAGCCGCGCGGGGTATTACGCGACTCCATGATTTCCGTTTCTGCGGCGGCCATTTCTTGTAGTATCTGCTGCACGCGCCTGAAGTATCGCTCTCCTTCTTCAGTCAGGCTCAGTTGCCGGGTCGTACGATTAAGTAGACTGACGCCGAGCTTCATCTCCAGCTTTTTAACTGCCCGGCTGACAGCGGAATTGGCCTGTCCAAGCTGCTCTGCCGCCCGGCTGAAGCTGCCGCTTTCCACGACAGCGACAAAAATTGCAAGTTCTTCGGAGGTGGCTTTCATTTTTGCTCCTGAAGCAAAATTAAATTGATATTTTGGCTATTTTTGTCATTAAAACATCCAGGCATACTGCGTGTCATCTGATTACTGCTGTTATGGAGTTATGTATGCCTCTCGCTTTATTTGCACTGACAATAAGTGCTTTCGCTATCGGTACGACTGAGTTTGTGATTGTCGGCCTGGTGCCGACCATTGCTCAACAACTGGCTATCTCGTTACCTTCCGCCGGAATGCTGGTTTCAATCTATGCGCTGGGTGTGGCTATTGGCGCGCCGGTGCTAACCGCGCTGACCGGACGCCTGCCGCGTAAACAGTTACTGGTCGCGCTGATGGTCTTGTTTACGGCGGGGAATTTGCTGGCATGGCAGGCACCGGGCTATATGACATTAATCGTCGCCCGTCTGCTGACGGGCCTGGCGCACGGCGTGTTCTTCTCGATTGGATCTACCATCGCGACAAGTCTGGTGCCAAAAGAGAAAGCGGCTTCTGCTATCGCTATTATGTTTGGTGGCTTAACGGTAGCGCTGGTCACGGGCGTGCCGCTGGGAACATTTATCGGTCAGCATTTTGGCTGGCGTGAGACCTTCCTTGCGGTATCACTGTTAGGCGTGATTGCGCTGATGAGCAGTCAACTGCTGATCCCTGCCAATATTCCCGGTCGGGCGGCCGCCAGCATTCGTGACCAGGTGAAAGTACTGACTCATCCTCGTCTGTTACTGATTTACGCCGTTACGGCGCTGGGCTACGGCGGGGTATTCACGGCATTCACCTTCCTGGCGCCGATGATGCAGGATCTGGCGGGATTCTCCCCGGCAGCAGTAAGCTGGATCCTACTGGGTTATGGCGTATCTGTGGCTATCGGCAATATCTGGGGCGGTAAACTGGCGGATAAGCATGGTGCCGTGCCGGCTCTGAAATTCATTTTCGCCGCGCTGTTTGTTCTGCTGATGGTCTTCCAGGTGACGGCTTCCACGCAGTATGCCGCGCTGGCTACCATTCTGGTGATGGGGATCTTTGCCTTCGGTAACGTACCGGGGTTGCAGGTCTACGTGGTACAGAAAGCGGAACAATTCACGCCTAATGCGGTAGATGTGGCGTCAGGTCTGAACATTGCGGCGTTTAACATTGGTATTGCGCTGGGCTCCGTGATCGGCGGGCAAACGGTGGCGCATTACGGTTTGGCGCAGACGCCGTGGATTGGCGCCCTCATTGTTCTGGTGGCTTTCCTGCTGATGGGTGTCAGCGGACGTCTTGATAAACCTGTACGCATTGCTCTGGAGTAAATTATTGATGTAAGCGCCTACTTACAAAACAAACTGCAATTGTTCGTTGAAAGTGAGTGCTAAAATCCCTATAACAGAAGAACCAGTCCGGTTGAGGACTGGTTGACGTTACAGAGGTTTGAAAGTCAAAAGTGCGAAAAAACACCTATGCGATGCGCTATGTTGCCGGACAGCCCGCCGAGCGGATTTTGCCGCCAGGGTCGTTTGCGAGCATTGGCCAGGCATTGCCCGCCGGGGAACCGCTAAGCAGTGAAGAGCGGATCCGTATCCTCGTGTGGAATATATTCAAGCAGCAGCGAGCCGAATGGTTATCGGTGCTGAAGAACTACGGCAAAGATGCGCATCTGGTCCTGTTGCAGGAGGCACAGACGACGCCTGAACTGGTACAGTTTGCCACCGCTAACTATCTTGCCGCCGACCAGGTCCCCGCTTTTGTATTACCTCAGCATCCGTCTGGCGTCATGACGCTGTCTGCCGCCCATCCTGTTTACTGCTGCCCTTTACGGGAAAGAGAACCAATTTTACGTTTGGCGAAATCAGCCCTGGTGACGGTATATCCCTTGCCGGATACCCGTTTATTAATGGTAGTAAATGTTCATGCGGTAAATTTTAGTCTGGGCGTGGACGTATACAGTAAGCAGTTACTTCCGATCGGCGACCAGATTGCGCACCATAGCGGCCCTGTCATTATGGCGGGTGATTTTAATGCCTGGAGCCGCCCACGTATGAATGCGTTGTACCGCTTTGCACGTGAGATGTCGCTGCGCCAGGTGCGTTTCACTGACGATCAGCGCCGTCGTGCGTTTGGACGACCGCTGGATTTTGTTTTTTATCGTGGGTTAAACGTGAATGAAGCCTCCGTACTGGTGACGCGCGCTTCCGATCACAATCCGCTACTCGTTGAATTCAGTCCCGGCAAACCTGAGCAATAAAGGTGCGTCAGGTCTGCCGTGGGGCAGGCCTCTTCGGGTGCTGCCCTCTATTTTTCTCATAACAGAAGGGCACTACCATGACAACGCATTCCCATCATGACAATGTTGAAAAGCAGTTTGGTTCACAGGCGAACGCCTATTTACATAGCGCCGTTCACGCATCGGGTCGTGACTTAGCGCGGCTGGCGCAAAGGCTGTCTGATTTTTCCCACGCGAACGTACTGGATATGGGATGTGGGGCTGGACACGCGAGTTTTGTCGCTGCGCAACATGCCAACTCGGTCGTGGCATACGATTTATCCGCCAGCATGCTTGAGGTTGTCGCTGGAGCGGCGGAAGAAAGACATTTAAGTAATATTACTCTCCGCCAAGGCTATGCCGAAAAACTGCCCTTTGAAGATGCATCGTTTGAGGTGGTGATTAGCCGCTATTCCGCGCATCACTGGCACGACGTTGGTCAGGCATTGCGTGAGGTTTATCGTGTATTAAAACCCGGCGGCGTGCTGATTATCATGGATGTCATGTCGCCTGGACATCCTGTACGCGATATCTGGCTGCAAACGGTGGAGGCGTTACGCGACACGTCGCATGTCCGTAACTATTCCAGTGGCGAATGGCTGGCGATGGTCAATAATGCGATGCTGGTAACGAATACCGTGATAACCGATCGTTTATCGCTGGAGTTTCGCTCATGGGTAACGCGGATGCGTACGCCAGCGCCGTTGGTTGAGGCGATTCGATTATATCAGGCGAGCGCCCCGGTAGAGGTGAAGCGTTATTTTGAGTTGCAGGATGACGGCTCGTTTAGCAGCGATACTATCATGCTGGAAGCGCATAAAGCGGTATAGCAATTTAAAAGGCGCCGGGGGAAGCGGCGCCTTTTGGCTTTTTCGTCGGACAATATCAGGAGTCTGGCGTGCTATTGTCCTTCACAAACAACGTAAGCTGATCGCCCGGTTGTAGATTATCCGTATCATGGTTCCAGCGCATCACATCTTTGATATTTACCCCGTGACGTCTGGCGATACTGGAAAGCGAATCGCCTTTACGGACACGATAGGTAATGCTATCGCTATTGTTTGCCAGTCGTTGTGCGCTGCTGCCAGCGCCTACGGTCAGGCTTTGCCCGATTTTCAGGCGCGAACCACGCAGGTTGTTCCACTGCTGCAAGTCCTTCGTGCTTACGCCAAGCCGCGAAGCGATACCGGAAAGCGTATCGCCAGAGCGCACCTTATAGCTACGGCTATTCAACGGCGTATTGTCGGCGATCAGTTGGGACTGAACGGCGTCAATCTCACCGGAAGCCAGCGACTCACGCAACTGCTCGGCATGCTTTTTGGGCACCATAACATATTGCGGACCGCTTACGCCTAAGGTAGACCCTTTTACACCGGCATTAAACGTCTTCAGCTTGCTGATAGACATGCCCGCCATATCCGCAACCTGGGCCATTTCAACTGGACTGTTTAAACGAACTCGTGCCAGCGCTCGGCTTTCATCTGTTGTTGGCAGACGTACGCCGTAGCGTTTGCTGTTTTTGAGAATTTCACTCAATGCCAGCATCTTAGGTACGTAGAGTTTCGTTTCTCTGGGCAAAGAAAGCGACCAGAAATCCGTCGGTTTTCCACGCGCTTTGTTTGCTTTAATTGCCCGCATAACACGGCCTTCGCCGCTGTTATACGCTGCAACGGTTAACAGCCAGTCGCCGTCAAACATTTTGTTCAGACGCTGCATCATGTCTAACGCGGCGGTCGTAGAGGCTACAACATCGCGACGCGCGTCATAATTACGGGTCTGCTTTAAACCATAATTGCGCCCTGTGCTCGGTATGATCTGCCAGATGCCTGCGGCATTGGCGCCAGACGTTGCGTGAGGATCAAAAGCGCTCTCCACTATGGGTAGTAGTACCAGCTCCATAGGCATGTTACGTTTCTTAACCTGCCCCGCTATCCAGTACATATACGGCTCTGCCCGTAAAGTTACATCGTGGAGATAGCTCTTATTGCGTAAATACTTCTGTTTCTGTTCGCGAATCCGGCTGTTTTCCGGAATTCCCATCTTTAGCTCGTCGCCAATGAAAGCCCACAAGTCCTGATCTGGCGCGATAGACGTTCCGTCGTCCATCCATCGTGCCTGACTCGTAAACTTTCCTGCTTCCCCTTGACCAGCTGCAGAAAGGCTCTGTGCGTGCTGTTGGACGTTGCCAGTGTTCTGAGACGTCTGGCACCCCACAAGCAGGACAGAGGCGAGTAATATCGCTTTTGCCTTCATGTGTGTGTCAATAGTTGCTTAAAAGACGACCGATCATAACGGCGAAGTTAGCGAATGACAAGTAAGAATTATCAGAACGTGTCTTTCTTTGACCTTAACCATGCAAAACGCGCTTCTGGTTGTTGCAATATTGTTTCTTTGTTTATTTCGTTAATTAAATCAATATCTTCAGTTCTTAAAAAAAGATTAATCTTACGCTCATTTTTAAGAATAACGGGTAATGTCATTTGTTTTTTTACACGTAACTCTTTAACTTTACGATAATATTCATTTATGAACGAATCGTGCGGAAGTATGCTCAATGCGAACTTAATGTTAGCTAAAGTGTATTCGTGAGCGCAGCAAATGAGTGTGTCGTCAGGCAGAGAGTTAATTTTCATAAGTGACTGATACATCTGTGATGGCGTGCCTTCAAACAGTCGACCACAGCCGCCGGAAAACAGCGTGTCGCCGCAGAATAAGTAAGGGTGGCTAAAGTAACAGACGTGTCCTAACGTGTGGCCCGGCGTGGCAAAAAGAGTAAATTTCTCGCCTAAAACGCGAATAGTATCGCCATCGCCAACAAGATGGGTTGCTCCCTTGTCTTGCGTTTCCACCGGTCCATAAACCGTCATTTGCGGGAAGTGTTGCAACAGCTCTTTGACTCCGCCAACATGGTCGTGATGGTGATGCGTCAGAAAAATCGCCTCCGGCATCCACTTATGTTCAGCAATGGCCTTTAAGACGGGGGCCGCTTCGCCGGGATCAACAATCACACAGCGGCCTTCATCATTGGTCAGCACCCAGATGTAATTGTCCTGAAATGCGGGAATACTGTTAAGATTCATATATTACCTCTCAAATAATTAGCGGAAGGTTGCGATGAAACCGGCAAGGCTCTCTCAAACTGTCGTTGCGCCCGGATGTTGGGGTGAGTTGCCCTGGGGCAATTACTACCGTGAGGCGCTGGAACAGCAGCTAAATCCGTGGTTTGCAAAAATGTATGGTTTCCATTTGCTTAAAATCGGTAATTTAAGCGCAGAAATCAATTCCGAAGCGTGCGCGGTCTCTCATCAGGTGAATGTTTCATCGCAGGGCTCACCGATGCAGGTTCTGGCCGATCCGCTACATCTTCCTTTTGCAGATAAATCCGTCGATGTTTGTCTGCTGGCGCATACTTTGCCGTGGTGTACCGACCCGCACCGTTTATTGCGGGAAGCCGACCGCGTATTGATTGATGACGGTTGGCTGGTCATTAGTGGATTTAACCCGCTGAGTTTGATGGGGTTACGTAAACTGGTACCCGTTTTACGTAAAACACCGCCCTATAATAGTCGGATGTTTACCCTTATGCGGCAACTGGACTGGCTGTCTTTACTCAATTTTGAAGTGCTACATTATAGCCGTTTTCATGTCTTACCCTGGAAAAAGCAGGGGGGGCGGCTTTTAAATACGCATATCCCGGCGCTGGGCTGTTTACAGCTTATTGTGGCCCGTAAGCGGACCATCCCGCTTACGCTTAATCCGCTGCGACATAATAAAAGTAAAACCCCTATCCGCCAGACCGTTGGCGCCACCCGGCAATATCGCAAACCGGATGGCTAAGCCTCCGCCTGGTAGCCACTATCTTCCTGCGTGGGGTTCATTGCCGCGGCGCGCGCCAGTTCATCACAACGCTCGTTTTCGGGATGGCCTGCATGGCCTTTGACCCATACCCATTTGATCTGATGCTGACCTAACGCAGCATCGAGACGTTTCCACAGATCGACATTTTTTACGGGTTTCTTTTCCGCTGTTTTCCAGCCGCGTTTCTTCCAGTTATGAATCCATTGGGTAATTCCTTGTCGCACATATTGACTGTCGGTGCTCAATGTCACTTCGCAATGTTCTTTTAACGCTTCAAGCGCGACGATCGCCGCCATCAGTTCCATACGGTTATTGGTGGTCAGCATGTAACCTTCACTAAACGTTTTTTCATGACCGCGATAGCGTAAGATAGCGCCATAACCGCCAGGCCCTGGATTCCCCAGGCAAGAGCCATCGGTGAAAATTTCTACCTGTTTAAGCATCTCTGGTAGACTTCCTGTAATTGAAATCGATAACAAAACGCAAGTCTGACATAAATGACCGATATGAGCACTGCAATTACACGACAGATTGTCCTCGATACCGAAACCACCGGTATGAACCAGATAGGCGCGCACTATGAAGGTCACAAGATTATTGAGATCGGTGCGGTTGAGGTGATAAACCGTCGTCTGACCGGCAACAATTTTCATGTTTACCTGAAGCCGGATCGGCTGGTGGATCCGGAGGCGTTTGGCGTACACGGTATTGCCGATGAGTTTCTGCTGGATAAGCCGGTTTTTGCTGATGTGGTCGATGAGTTTCTTGATTATATCCGCGGCGCGGAGCTGGTCATCCATAACGCATCGTTCGATATCGGCTTTATGGATTATGAGTTTGGTCTGCTTAAACGCGATATTCCTAAAACCAATACTTTCTGCAAAGTTACCGATAGCCTGGCGTTGGCGCGGAAAATGTTCCCCGGCAAGCGTAACAGCCTTGATGCGCTGTGTTCGCGTTATGAGATAGATAATAGCAAACGTACTTTGCACGGCGCATTGCTCGATGCCCAGATCCTTGCCGAAGTGTATCTGGCGATGACGGGCGGACAAACGTCCATGACGTTTGCGATGGAAGGAGAGACGCAACGGCAGCAAGGTGAAGCGACCATTCAGCGAATCGTTCGCCAGGCCAGCCGGTTACGGGTCGTTTTTGCCTCTGAGGAAGAGCTGGCTGCGCATGAATCGCGGCTTGATCTGGTGCAGAAAAAGGGCGGAAGTTGCCTTTGGCGGGCGTAATTTATTCCTTTTTAGGCTATAAAAATCATCCTTCGGGCGATTTTTGCAGCAACTGATTCAAAAGGTGAGAAAAAGCGTTGACGGGCGACACCGCAAACCGTAATATTCGCCTCGTTCCCAGCGGGAACATCACGGAGCGGTAGTTCAGTTGGTTAGAATACCTGCCTGTCACGCAGGGGGTCGCGGGTTCGAGTCCCGTCCGTTCCGCCAGATACAAATCTCAGGGTGTTTTTATACATCCTGTGAAGTAAAAAAACCGTATCACTGTAAAAGGGATGCGGTTTTTTTTTGTCTTCAGCAGTGCCACCGCCTATCGTGGAATCTGACGCAAATGGGCCTACGCCTGGATGACGAACAGGATATTACCGCCACTTCTTTCACTGTCATGGTTATTTTGTCCCACTGACATTTAAGGCGCGGCCTCATGGCGGTGCTTAACCGGGATCGGGACATGTTCAGCGCAGAAGCAGACTGCGTAATGTTGATGTCACTCAGATAATCACGGAGAACCGCCAGACATGCGCATCATCACTCCAGGGCATCCCACTTCTCCAGCAACTCCACCGGGATCTCATTGATCACCTCCGAGAACCGTTTTCCCACCAGTCTTTCAGCCTGGCGTAACAGTGGGATGGTCGGGCTACTGGGTTCACTGCTCTCAAACCAGCGACGAATACACCGCAGGCGTTCCAGCGCATCATTACGATCGCGAATTGGCCCCGGTTCAGCATTGTGTGGGAGGGATATACCGGGTGGCGCGTTGACAGGCGGCACATCCTCTGCCCGTGCCGGAACGGCATTATCCATAACCGTGCCTGCGGGGTCTGGCACTGGCGCTGGCGACGGAGGGATTTCCGGTGTGGTTGTCTGTACCACGTCAGGCAGCAGCGCTAACAACTGCCGCAGGCGTGAAAAATCTGGAGCCAGATCGCCTAATGTCTCACGCGCCCACACTTGCAGGCGTTCTGCGCTTTCCTGCGCTTCGCGAAACGCTGCCAGCGGTAATGCCCCACGGGCTTCGAGGTCGGCCAGTTGCTGGCGGACGGATTCGGGGGCCAGCGCATCAGCCGGGCGAGGGGCGGATAACGCGCGCTCGACATCCCGTACCTGCAGGCGCAGGGCGGCGCTGTTTGACAGCGTGATACCGCGAATGTCTGCCATCACGCCTTCGTGATCCAGCAGCGCCGCCAGGGCATTACTGCGCGCCAGCGCCGCATCTTCAATAGATTCTGCGGATGCGCCTTCGCCGGTAAGCAGCTGTGGATGGAGTGCATCGGACCAGATTACGCTCAGTTCTGCCAGTTGCGTGAGCATTTCCGCCAGTCCCTGTGCGCCAGCCTGCTGGATGCGACTGCGCAGCAGCAGGATCAACACCCGGATATCCTTACTGCGCGTGAGCAGACGGCGCGCATCACGCTCAATTTCCGGCCAGTTCACGGCTTCCGGCGTACTGACAAAATCACCATATTGCGCCTCCGCCTGGGGGGCGGCGCGACTGAACAGCAGCAGGTACTCCGGATCGTACTCCGGATCGGGGCCGCAGGGTTGTTCCGCGCTTACCGGTTTAGTCAGGGACATGTCCATATCATTACTCTCAGTGGGTTAAGCCGTGTTCAGGTTCAAAAATCATGCCTGTCACCGGACGGTCATGCATGGCTTTACCTGCCCAGGCCGTCCAGCCAAGCCGCTGCGCGCCGCCGATCACCGCAGGCGGTGCGGCATGGGGCTTCAACTGCAGCTCAATTTCCCAGCAATATTCAAAACCGATGAACGTACGCACCAGTTCTGTCAGCACGGGCAGATTGTTGCCGCCGGGCAGAAAACGCAGGTAATCCTCCAGCGTGAGCGGGCCGATAATTAGCCGGAATTTGTACTGCATATCCGGTACGGCCTGGCCGATAAGCGCCCCGTTGCCCAGCACCGAAGACTGCGCGGGCGTGCCCAGACGGGTGATTTCATCATCCGCCACCGTTATCCAGTGCAGGGCGAACTCTTTCACCGCAAAAGGCACGCTGAAATAGTGCGCCAGCGTGGCGGCCAGCCCGTCAGGATTGCGCGATTCGCGTACCAGATGGGCGGAGGCCGCCAGGCGAACATGATCTGACAGCGGGCTTTCGGCGCTTTCCCGTAGATCCTGCCCGCTGATACTGGCGATATAAAACGCAAAACGGTCGTGTTCCGGTTTGTCCAGCCCGCCACCAGCGGACTGGGCGCTGCGCCATGCCTGCCAGAACTGCGTCAGCCAGCGGTGGTGAAAAATATTGGAAAAATGAACCAGCGTCGGATCGTGACGACTCTCTGAGCGGTTTAGTGCCAGCTCGGTATAGTGCAGCGGCAACGGGCCGTTTGGCCCCCATAGTCCGAGGCTGTACAGGCTCAGGTGCAGGCGTCCATCCTGCCAGCTGACCTGGGCGATTTCCCGTGGCGCAAAGGTCATCGTCGGCGTCTGTCCCAGACGGAATTTTTCCATCCGTGGCTGCCAGATACTGCCTGCCGGAGTATCACAGAGCTGGGCATCCACGCGCCGCATCAGGTTCAGGAATCCGTAACGCCAGGGGGTTTTCTGCGCCTGGTCGAGAGCGCCGGTCATACGCTCCCCCGTTGCCCGGTTCTGACCGGCCAGGTCATGACATGCCCGCGTTGCATCGAGTGCAGCGTCATCTGCGAGAAGGTATTAATGGAAACATGGCGGGCAATATAGTGTTCCAGCACCAGACCGAACAGGTAAGGACTGATACCGGAAAATCCCTCTTCGTCCACGGTCAGTTCGCAACTGACGCCCCGGCCATAGACTAACAGGCCGGAGCCGGGCAGGCGGCGGGTCACCGGGGTGGTTTTGCAGCCAATCAGGCTGCGCACCTGGCGCGACTGCGGGCTGTCGTGAGCCGGGATAAACAGATTCAGCAGATCGCGCAGCGCCTGGCCGCCGGTGCGGTGATCCAGATCGGCCAGCGGCAGATAATTAAACGACAACTGCCGGATCAGCCGCCAGGCCATTTCGCGTTCAGCCAGCGGCGGCTGCGGCGGGCGCGGCGGTCTGATAAGACCCACGCCCGCCACCGGAATCGCCGCATCTACGGTCAGATCATCCCGGCCATTACGTGGAATAAGGCAGGGCAGATCGCGGTTAGTCACCATTGCCGTGACGGTGATATGGCGCAGATTTTCCGGGTAGGGCGCTTCATGCTGATCAACCAGCGAGAGGAAGACTTCCGAGCCGGTATAGGGGGTTCGGGTGCCATAGCGGCGGGCGCTTTCTGACGATCGGCGCGGCTCACGACGCAGTGAAAAATAACGCCCGTGGTTGCCTTCGTCATTATTACGGGTGTGATACAGCGGACGAAAAATCATCTTCCGTGTGGTTTCCGCTTCCAGGCCTTCGACTTCCTGGACAGAAAACACCTCGTAATCCAGCGGACGGGTACGATCCACCACCAGATGCTGTTCCGTCACGCTGTGAGTGACTTCAATCCGGGTGGTGGTGCGGGGAAACAGGTTGATCACCGGCGTACAGAACAGGCTGAACTGTGCGGCGTCCGTCTGATGAATCAGCCAGTCCGGCGGCAGGCGGTTAAGCAGTATGACAATTTCCGCCACATTGCCCTGCACCTTTTGTAACCCGGCAGACAATCCGGTCGGGGTGAAGAAGTAAAACCGTTCCGGACAGGCGAAAAATTCATGCAGCAGATTATGGCCGTGAAACACGTTCCAGGCGAGCGGCAGCAGCCCCTGCCCTGGCTCCAGCCCTTCGTGCGCCACCGGGTGTTGAAGATTCACATTCAGTTCGCCGTCAAAGTGACCGGGTTCACCGGCCAGTGTGGCGACGGCGCTGGTATGCAGCAGCTCAAACAGGTGTGACGCAATGCGTTCTTCGCCGCAGAGGTAAAAGGGCAGCCGTGCCGGACCGGCCAGCTCGCTGAAAGTCAGTTCCCCGAAGGTTCGCAGGGTGATGCGCAATGCCCCGGCGACATGAATATTAGGCGGCAGATAGCGGTGCAGGGCGGGCATATCCGGCGGCGCGGCGGTCAGGCGTACCTCCTCGATGGAAAGCGGCCACAGCGTGACGTCCTGGCTGCTGCGAAACTGGCAGGCGGTATTTTCGCCTTCCGGGATGGGGGAAACGAACGCGGTATCGCGCGGCACGGTGACCCCTTTCGCCAGGTCGCCTTCCTGCGTATCGGGATACAGCTTTACCACTGCCATCGATGGCGTGGGGGTGACGTAATTGGGGCTGACGACTTCCAGTAACCGCTGTGTGAAGCGGGGAAACTCGGCGTCAATTTTTAGCTGAGTACGGGCGCTCAGAAAGCTGAACGCCTCGATCATGCGTTCCACATACGGGTCGGCAATATCGCTTCCCTGCATCCCCAGTCGGGCGGCAATTTTGGGATGGAGGGTGGCGAACTCAGCACCGGTCTCCCGCAGGTAGCTCAGTTCGCGGTTGTAATACTCCAGTAGCCGTGGATCCATGAATAATGACCTGTATTAAAAGAACGTAATGCGGCTCAGTTCCATATCCAGCGCGCTGCGTACCAGAAACTCCGTGGGATACGGCTGCGTCAGAATTTGTCCGCGAATTTCAAACTGTAGCGTGTTATAGCTACCCTGCCGGGTTTTATCGAGCAAGGGCGTGACCCTGAGTGTGGCGGCGTTCAGCCGGGGTTCGAAACGGATAATGGCGCGCCGGATCGCCTCGCTGATATCGTCCCACTTATGCTCATACATAAAGCTGCCCGCCAGCGGCGGCAGGCCATAGTTGAGCACTGACGCCGCCGCCTGCGGATAGCGCCGGGCGTCGATGTCACCCTCGTGGCTAATGGTATTGAGCAAAAAGGAGAGATCCCGACGAATGATCTCCTTCAGTTGTACCGGCGTGACGCTGATATCCCGGTCAATTTTCTGATACGGAGCATTGTCACACAGCCGATCAAATAGGGTGGGCAGCAGGTGGTTAGCGGGTGTAAAACGAGACGTGCTCATGCGCCATCGTTTTCCTGAGCATGAAAGGTACAATGGGCCATGTCCAGCAGGCTGATATCGCCGTGGCTGGTCAGCCACACTTTCTGCCCCAGCGCCCGCACGGTGGTTTCGCCGGGGCCATCCTGCCAGGCGGTTTCCCGGCACAGACGCAGGGCGTCAGATGCACTTTCCGAACCGCTGTAACGGGTAAAGAGCCAGGCGCCGTGCGTATCGCCATTTATCAGGGTGATATTAACGGGTTTCCACAGCAGATCGGTCAGGCGCGTCGGTTGCGGCGATTCCAGCGAGCGTATTTGCGAAAACGGCAGCCAGATATACACGCCGCCGGTGACCAGCTCAAGTACTGGGCCAAGGCGGGAATCGCTGTCGCTCGCCCAGTCAAATGCGCCGCCGTTCCACTGCCCGCCCGTGTCTGTTATGGCTTCCAGTGCGGTATTACGGTGTTTATCAACCTCACCGGTATCGTCATGACAGGCGAGTGCCGCCAGCAGTGACTCCACCCAAACGGGCTGCGGCAGAAGAAAACCGGGTCGTTGTTCACCCTGAAAAACGGTGCGGCGGAACATTTCGCAGCGAACCAGCTCCCGGTACAGCCGGGCCTCCTGGGTATAATTGGCCTCCATCCTGGCGCATAGCTGAAGCTGGTGTAGCGCCCGCGACCAGTCTCCGGCCACACACAGCAACTGAAACAGGCTGTGGCGGCAGAGCGCTTTCGCCGGATTTTCCCGAACCTGCTGCTCCGCCATCTGAATCCCCTCCGCAATAGAGTATTCCTGTATCAGCGCGGACAGGGTAGCAGGAAGCGTGTCAGTTTTTTTCATGGGCGGTATTTCCATTTTTCTGTGTCGGAGTGATTCGGTAGTGGCTGTCGATGCCAATAATACGATGCTCGCGGCGGGTCAGATCGGGCAGTATCTCGCTATGTGCGGTTTTCCCCGCCTGTTCCGGCGAGAGCAGTTGCAGGATATCGGGCATTGATTCCATCGCCAGCCAGTGCATTTCACCCTCACCGGTCGTGTCCAGCGTATCCAGAATGGCATCAATACCGGGCGCGCCTGCCACCATATCCTGTAACGTGTCGGTGTCGCCCTTTTTATCGTATAACGACGTCAAATCCTGGGTGACAGCGTCTTCATTTCGGGGAAACGGTTTAGGACGGAGGGGCTTTTCCTGCCCGGAGGGCCGCAATGCCTGCTGATATTCCTGGTAAAGCTGGTGTAGCGTGCTATCCGCTTCATGGCCGGTGTAAGAGGGCGCGGTTTCCCGGACGGGAATAATATCGAACGGGTTCTGCGGATTGAGCTGTTGTTGTTTAAACCAGCCCAGATCCAGGTACTCAGCAACGGATTCAGATGACTGAACCAACTGAGGAAACGAAACATCGGGACGGGACTCATCATTGGTGCGGGCAAGGCACCAGGATGACAGACCCCATTCAATCGTATCTCCATCATTCAGCCGCATACGGTGATGAGGTTCCATCACCTGCTCATTGACGGCACAGCACAGTTCAGCAGAGTGATTAACAATCCACCACGCCTCTTCGTGGCGAACAAGACTGAGCGCGATATCGTCTTTCCCATGTTGCTCAAAAAGCGGAATGTAGGGGGCGGCGGCAGTAAATACGATGTATGTCCCTGCGGGATACTGTGCGTTATCCGTTATACCCTGCGACTGTATTTTCCGTAATTCCCACATGTCTTGTTTCATTATGTCCCTTAAATGTATTTATTTTTCTGGAGGAAACGTTTAGGGAGTTTTAATTCATAAATAATTTTAACTAAATTCATAGGGAGTCATTATTGATGACACCCTTTTTATTATTTTCGTCGTGAATGCATTGTTGTATGCATAGATGTCTTTTTTGAAATATTATTCCTTTTAATTCTGCAATTGCGATTTTTATCTTGCTGTTCATTGATTATTTAATATTAACGGCTTAGTTGCTAATTAATCCCTGATCTGTATCATTGTTTTGTTTCGATATTTTTTCGAGGCTATCAATAAAGAATTGTTTATATATTTATATGCATTGATGCATTATTTTTATGAATTTTTATGTCACAAGGCATAACACATGGAAACTCCTGTTTCACGCAGTGCGTTGTATGGAAAACTGGCCGGCCCACTATTCCGGTCGCTGGAATCGGCAACGGCATTTTGCAAACTACGCTCTAATCCCTGGGTTGAGCTGACTCACTGGCTGCACCAGTTAACACAGCAGCCCGATAACGATATTCTCCACGTTCTTCGGCATTACCAGATCCCTCTTTCTGATGTGGAGAAAGCGTTACTCCGGCAACTGGATATGCTGCCCGCCGGGGCCAGCGCCATTAGTGATTTTTCTCACCATATCGATCTCAGCGTTGAAAAGGCCTGGATGCTGGCGAGCGTCCGTTACGGCGATAACAAAATTCGCAGCGGCTGGTTGCTGCTGGCCTTGTTGACCACGCCAGAACTGCGTCGGGTACTGAGCAGTATCTGCGCGCCGCTGGCCACGCTTCCGGTTGATGAACTGACGGAAATACTGCCCTCGTTGATCGAAACATCGCCGGAAGCGCAGGAGCGCCCTTACGACGGCTCCGGCCTGGCATCAGCCATTCCCGGTGAAAGCAGTCAGGCGATTCCCAACGGCGGGCAGGACGGTAAATCCGCGCTGGCAAAATACTGTCAGGACATGACGGCACAGGCGCGCGACGGCAAAATCGACCCGGTGACGGGGCGTGAGCATGAAATCCGCACCATGACGGATATTCTGCTGCGCCGTCGCCAGAATAATCCACTACTGACTGGTGAGGCGGGCGTCGGAAAGACGGCGGTCGTCGAAGGTTTTGCCCTCGCGATTGCGCAGGGGGAAGTGCCGCCCGCGCTGCGGGAAGTACGGCTGCTGGCGCTGGACGTTGGCGCTCTGTTGGCCGGAGCCAGCATGAAAGGCGAGTTTGAATCGCGTCTGAAAGGGTTACTGGAAGAGGCCGGGCGCTCGCCGCAGCCGGTTATTCTGTTTGTCGATGAAGTTCACACTCTGGTGGGCGCGGGCGGCGCATCCGGCACGGGCGATGCCGCTAACCTGCTGAAACCGGCGCTGGCGCGCGGCACCCTGCGGACTATCGGCGCCACCACCTGGAGCGAATACAAGCGCCATATTGAGAAAGATCCGGCGCTGACCCGTCGTTTTCAGGTGTTGCAGATTGCCGAACCGGAAGAGATCCCCGCAATGGAAATGGTGCGTGGTCTGGTGGATACGCTGGAAAAACACCATAACGTACTGATTCTGGATGAGGCGGTACGTGCGGCGGTACAGCTTTCTCACCGCTACATTCCCGCCCGGCAGTTGCCGGATAAGGCTATCAGCCTGCTGGATACCGCCGCGGCCCGCGTGGCGCTGACGCTGCACACGCCGCCTGCCAGCGTACAGTTCCTGCGCCAGCAGCTAAAAGCGGCGGAAATGGAACGGTCGCTGTTGCAGAAGCAGGAAAAAATGGGGATTCAGTCAGATGAGCGGCGCGATGCGCTGACGGCGCGAATTTTCTCGCTC
This sequence comes from Salmonella sp. SAL03688, assembly GCF_046551895.1. NCBI lineage: Bacteria > Pseudomonadati > Pseudomonadota > Gammaproteobacteria > Enterobacterales > Enterobacteriaceae > Salmonella > Salmonella sp. SAL03688. The sequence continues at coordinate 208,414 of NZ_JBGDVI010000007.1, read as the reverse complement.
AACAATGAACTGACTGCATCCGAATCTCGCTGGCAGCGGGAGCTGGAACTGGTACATACGTTGCAGGAACTGCGTGTCGCAGAGTCTGATGCTGATGACAAAACCACGCTGCAACAGGCCGAAATGGCGCTAAGGGAGTGGCAGGGCGACGCGCCGGTGGTGTTCCCGGAAGTCAGCGCGGCGGTTGTCGCGGCGATTGTCGCCGACTGGACCGGTATTCCTGCCGGGCGCATGGTGAAAGATGAGGCCAGCCAGGTGCTGGAACTGCCTGCCCGACTGGCGCAACGCGTTACCGGGCAAGACGGCGCGCTGGCGCAGATTGGTGAACGTATTCAGACCGCCAGAGCGGGACTGGGCGATCCACGCAAACCGGTGGGCGTGTTTATGCTGGCCGGGCCGTCCGGTGTCGGTAAAACCGAAACCGCGCTGGCGCTGGCGGAGGCTATCTACGGCGGTGAGCAGAACCTGGTAACCATCAATATGAGCGAGTTCCAGGAGGCTCACACCGTTTCCACGCTGAAAGGCGCGCCCCCCGGCTATGTGGGCTATGGCGAGGGTGGTGTGCTGACGGAAGCAGTGCGTCGCCACCCCTGGAGTGTAGTGCTGCTCGACGAGATCGAAAAAGCGCACCATGACGTCCACGAACTCTTCTATCAGGTGTTTGACAAGGGTGGGATGGAGGACGGCGAGGGTACACATGTCGATTTCAAAAACACCACGCTATTACTCACCACCAACGTGGGTTCCGACCTCATCAGCCAGATGTGTGAAGATCCGGCTTTAATGCCCGACGCTACGGGGCTTAAAGAGGCGCTAATGCCGGAATTACGCAAGCATTTCCCGGCGGCATTTCTGGGCCGCGTGACGGTGATCCCTTACCTGCCGCTGGACGAAACGTCGCGTGGCGTGATTGCCCGTCTGCACCTTGACCGGCTGGTGGCGCGGATGAGTGAACAGCACGGCGTGACGCTGACGTATAGCGAGGAACTGGTCGCACATATTGTGGCGTGCTGTCCAATGCATGAAACGGGCGCGCGGTTGCTGATTGGCTACATCGAACAGCACATCCTGCCGCAACTGTCGCGCTACTGGTTGCAGGCCATGACGGAAAAAGCCGCTATCAGGCAAATTGATATCGGCGTTAATGGTGATGAGCAGATTGTTTTTGAGATCGTTTGCTGAAACCGGCCGTTCGAAGTGTCCGTAGTGCGATTTTAAAAACTGTACCGGTATACCGCTCCCCTTGCGGCAACCAGTTGACTAAAAAGGAAATGAAGGATTATGGCTATCAACAATAGCGCGCAGAAATTCATCGCGCGCAACCGCGCGCCGCGCGTGCAGATTGAATATGACGTAGAGATTTACGGCTCTGAGAAAAAAATCGAGCTGCCGTTCGTGATGGCGGTGCTGGCCGATCTGGCCGGGAAACCGCGTGAAGAACTGCCGCCGGTGACGGATCGCAAATTCCTCGATATTGATATTGATAACTTCAATGAGCGCATGAAAGCCATTGCGCCGCGCGTGGCGTTCGCTGTGCCGAATACGCTGACGGGTGAAGGTCAGTTGATGGTCGATATCACGCTGGAAAATATGGACGACTTTTCGCCGGCACAGATTGCCCGCAAGGTGGACGCCCTGAACCAGTTACTGGAAGCCCGCACCCAACTGGCGAACCTCCAGACCTACATGGATGGCAAGGCCGGGGCGGAAAATCTGGTCAATAAACTGTTGCAGGACCCGACTCTGCTGAAAACGCTGGCGAATGCGCCGAAACCGGCCGCTACCCAGCAAGGTGTGTCAGCGGATAATGAATCAGCGGAATAACGTCGAATTTTTAAGGAATTTTCATGGCAAACAGTAATATGCAGGCAACCGACGCGGTTGCTCAGGATACCGTCTCCGCATCCGGTGAATTTGATGCGTTGCTGAATCAGGCCTTCCGACCCAAGACTACCCAGGCGGCAAAAGCCGTGGAAGCCGCGGTGCAGACGCTGGCGCAACAGGCGCTGGCAAACACGATCACCGTCAGCGATGACGCCTATAAAAGCATCAGCGCTATTATTGCGCAGATCGACTTTAAACTGACCGAACAGATCAAACTGATCCTGCAACATCCCGACTGGCAGAAGCTGGAATCCTCGTGGCGCGGTATGGAGCATCTGGTTTACAACACCGAGACCGACGAAAAGCTGAAAATTCGCTTCATGAATCTGTCAAAAGATGAATTGCGGCGCAACATGAAGCGTTACAAGGGCATCGCCTGGGATCAAAGCCCGATGTTCAAGAAACTGTATGAAGCTGAATACGGCCAGTTAGGCGGCGAACCTTATGGCTGTATCATTGCGGATTACTACTTCGACCATACACCACCCGATGTGGATCTGCTTGGCTCTATCGCCAAAGTCGCCGCGTCGGCCCATGCGCCGTTTATTGCCGGGGCTTCCCCCTCGGTACTGCAAATGGACTCCTGGCAGGAGCTGGCGAATCCCCGCGACCTGACCAAAATCGTCACCCAGAACCTGGAATATGCGCCGTGGAACTCGCTGCGGGCTAGCGAAGACTCCCGTTATATTGGCCTGACGATGCCGCGTTTTCTTGCCCGCCTGCCGTATGGCGCAAAAACCAACCCGGTGGACGAGTTTGATTTTGAAGAAGATGCGGATGGTTCTGACCATACCAAATACGTCTGGAGCAACGCGGCCTACGCGATGGGCGTAAACATCAACCGTTCCTTCAAACACTACGGCTGGTGTACGTTGATTCGCGGTGTGGAATCAGGCGGTGCGGTGGAAAATCTTCCCTGCCATACCTTCCCGACTGACGATGGCGGCGTGGACATGAAATGCCCGACCGAAATCGCCATCTCTGACCGCCGCGAGGCTGAACTGGCGAAAAACGGTTTTATCCCGTTGATCCACCGTAAAAACTCAGACTATGCCGCCTTTATCAGCGCACAATCGCTGCAAAAACCACAGGAATACTACGATCCGGACGCGACGGCCAACGCCAACCTGTCCGCCCGTCTGCCGTACCTGTTCGCCTGCTCGCGCTTCGCTCACTTCCTCAAATGTATCGTCCGCGACAAAATCGGTTCCTTTAAAGAGCGTGAGGATATGCAGCGCTGGCTAAATGAATGGATTATGAATTACGTCGACGCCGATCCGGTGAACTCCTCGCAAGAAACTAAAGCCCGTCGTCCGCTGGCTGCCGCTGAAGTAGTGGTGGAAGAGGTCGAAGGCAATCCAGGTTATTACGACGCGAAATTCTTCCTGCGTCCGCATTTCCAGCTTGAAGGGCTGACGGGATCGCTGCGCCTGGTGACAAAACTGCCGTCAGTGAAGCAGGGCAATGCCTGATGCATTTATTTTGTGAATATATAAATAATATCAGAGGATATTAAGAGAATATATGCCATATGTTTATGCTAATGCAAAGGCTTTACAGGATACAGAAAAGGTAGGAAACCACCATCAGTGTGTTGAACTTATTCAACACTATATACGAGTAGGACAAACGAGTACATGGCAGCAAGGGGCCGCAGTATTTGGAAACAAAAACATTGAAGTCGGGACAGTTATCGCTACTTTTGTGAATGGGCGATATCCGAACCACAATAGTGGCAACCATGCTGCATTTTTTCTGGGGCAAGATGCTGGCGGGATATGGGTGATGGATCAATGGAAAGATGATATCGCAAAACCCCGTGTGTCCAAACGTTATATAAGAAAGTTGCATAATGGAAGTGTTCGTAGTGACGGGACTTATATAAGGATGAGTAATAATGCAGAAGCCTATTTTATCGTTGAATAGCACCTGTATTGTCGGGGGCATTCTGTGGTTACTTCCGGTAATAGTTGTTCATGCCGATGAGATTGTCTGCCCTGCGGTTATTCATTTTTCTCAGGCTCCAATAATTTCCTCAGCGGAAGGATGGAATGTCTCATCCCGTGCAGCGCGTATGTTGAATGATGGTGGTTTTCTTTCGTCTGGCGATCCCAAAGAGCAGGCAGATCTGAAAGGTGAAGATGCAGTCGTTGATGGGAAAAAGGGGCGTCTGTGGGAGATAGACCCGGAGGATAATCGCCGGGGGATCTGGTTCTCATGTAGTTATGGACAGTGGGCTGTTCTGCTTGCCAGAAAAGTTCAGGGAACGGTCGCGACATGCTGGAGCCCGGATGTCTTACCGGCAAAATTGATTTGTAAATAAAATATATAATCTTTATATGAATACTCTGATGCCAGAATACGCATAAAAGATGCCTGTTAATGTTTAAGATTTATTCGTGAAGTAAATACTTCAATAATATTGGCAACGGAAAAAGACAGCCTTCTGTTCTCCTGAAATTACGGGGAAGGGGATTCTGTACGGCAACGGTTTATTTCTGCGCAAATTATCAGGATAAACCAGGTTTATTTTAAGTAAAACTTAATAAGGATATAAAAATGGCTTATGACATTTTTCTGAAAATTGACGGCATCGACGGTGAGTCGATGGATGACAAACACAAAAATGAAATTGAAGTACTGAGCTGGCGCTGGAATATTCATCAGGAATCCACCATGCACGCCGGTAGCGGCCTCGGCTCCGGTAAGGTCTCCGTCACCAACCTGGATTTTGATCACTATATCGACCGCGCCAGCCCGAACCTGTTCAAATACTGCGCCTCCGGCAAGCACATTCCGCAGGCCATTCTGGTTATGCGTAAGGCTGGCGGCAATCCGCTGGAGTACCTCAAGTATACCTTCACCGACCTGATTGTCGCCGTGGTTTCCCCGAGCGGCAGCCACGATGGTGAAATCGCCTCCCGTGAAACGGTCGAGCTTTCTTTCAGCACCGTGAAACAGGAATACGTGGTGCAGAACCAGCAGGGCGGCAGCGGCGGCACTATCACCGCAGGTTACGACTTCAAGGCGAACAAAGAAATTTAACGGCTGTTTTTCCGGCCAGATTTATATCTGGCCGGATTTATTGTTTTGATTTTAAAGGAATTTACAGTGAATAAATGGCGTAACCCCACTCGGCGGTTATGTGCGGTAGCTATGCCTTTTGTACTGCTCCTGCTTTCCGGATGCGGCAGTAGCGATTCGCTACCTGACCCCTAATCGCAGCGGCCTGACTTGAGCGTGAAAGCGTTTTACAAGGTGAATTCTGACAATCAGAAGAAAGCGGCGTCCATGAAGATACGTGTTGAGAATTAATGACCTACACAGAATTTTTAGAGGGTAAGCAAAATGAACAGACCTTCATTCAATGAAGCGTGGTTAGCTTTTAGGAAGGTGAATCATTCCGTCGCTGATGTGGGTAGCATTATTGGTGGAAACGTTGGGAAAAATATAACTGGTGGTTATTTTCAAAATGCCTGCCCTATTCGAATGAGCTATGTTTTGAATGCGACAGGATTCCCAATAGCCCGTAACTCTCCGTATGCAAAGGTTAGTGGTGCCGATAATAAATTCTATATTTATCGCGTGAATGATATGATTGATTATCTTACTCATACTATGGGCAAGCCTGATCTTATTGTTAATAATCCGAAACAGAGTGACTTTATAGGGAAGAAAGGAATTATCGTAGTAAAAGGGCATGGCTGGAGCAATGCCAGAGGACACGTTACATTATGGAATGGCAGTATCTGTTCAGATCAGTGCCACTTATTAAATGATCCAGATAATGGACCATTTGTTCCTGAAGTTGGGACTCTGTGGATACTGCCGTGAAATGGTTAATATTAGTTACTTTCAGCATAAGTGGAATGCTGGTATGGCAGCCATCCTTTGCACAAGAAGCATTGACCACACAATATTCACAGTCGGAACTCTTAAAAAATTGGGCGCTGAGTCATTGTCTGGCATTAGTATACAAAGATGATGTCGTTAAAAACGATGCCAGAGCTACGGCCAGTGCTTACCTTGAATATGGTAAACAATCTGTGGAGATTTACCATGAAATTGATGAGATTGCGAAAAAATATTCAGGGTTGAAATATAACGGTTCGATATCATCAGATTTTAATACCATGAAGTGCATAGATTTTATCCATGACAGGGAATTAAATGAATTAATTAAAAGGCGTGTCGAGAAGTAAAATTCAAAGATATTAAAAGCATACGTTCTCTTGCTCTGATGAATTTATGGGTAAGAAAGAGCTGTACAGGAATAGTTAATCTGTTCACCTAATAAAGCAGATAAATCAGGGCTTAATTTAGGTAGTTAAAAGGATAGTAGATATGTCTTATGACATTTTTCTGAAAATTGACGGCATTGACGGCGAGTCAATGGATGACAAACACAAAAATGAAATTGAAGTACTGAGCTGGCGCTGGAATATTCATCAGGAATCCACCATGCACGCCGGTAGCGGTCTCGGTTCCGGTAAGGTCTCCGTCACTAATCTTTCATTTGAACATTACATCGATCGCGCCAGCCCGAACCTGTTCAAATACTGCTCTTCCGGTAAGCACATTCCGCAGGCCATTCTGGTTATGCGTAAGGCTGGCGGCAATCCGCTGGAGTACCTCAAGTACACTTTCACAGATCTGATTATTGCAATGGTATCGCCCAGCGGAAGCCAGGGAGGGGAAATTGCGTCTCGCGAATCAATTGAACTCTCCTTCAGCACCGTGAAGCAGGAATACGTGGTGCAGAACCAGCAGGGCGGCAGCGGCGGCACCATCACCGCAGGCTACGACTTCAAGGCCAACAAAGAAATTTAACGGCTGTTTTTCCGGCCAGATTTATATCTGGCCGGATTTATTGTTTTGATTTTAAAGGAATTTACAGTGAATAAATGGCGTAACCCCACTCGGCGGTTATGTGCGGTAGCTATGCCTTTTGTACTGCTCCTGCTTTCCGGATGCGGCAGTAGCGATGCGTTACCTGACCTCGAATCACAGCGACTCGACCTGAGCGTGAAAGCCTCCGATAAGGTGAATCCTGACAATCAGAAGAAGGCCGCGCCCATTGAGATTCGTGTTTATGAACTAAAAAATGACGCCGCTTTCACGACAGCCGATTACTGGTCGCTCCATGACAACGACAAATCCGTCCTTACCGACGATTTAGTGCGTCGCGACAGCTTTATTTTGCGTCCCGGCGAAGAGAAAAAACTGCGTCGCCCGCTGAATGCGCAGACCACGGCAATCGGCGTACTGGCCGGATACCGTAACCTGGCCAAATCGGTCTGGCGGGTAACCTACAAAATCCCGGAAGCCCCGGAAAAAGCCTGGTACAGCAGCTTCGTACCGGGGAAAGGAAAAGTGCAGTTGGAGGCGGAACTGGAACAAAGCGCCATTGTAATTACGGAACGGGATAAATGAATTATGAGCTGGAATGACTGCGTAGTCTGGAGTGAAGGACAGTTTTTACTGCCGCAGATGTTTCAGCAGCAAGAGCGTTATCTGGAACACGTCATGCATTACCGCAGCCTGCCGCTGACCCCCTTTTTCTGGGGATTCAGCCACTACAATATTGATGGCGAAGCGCTGAACATCGGTAAACTGATACTGAAAGAGGCATCAGGGATTTTCCCTGACGGCACGCCGTTTAACGCACCGGACCACACCCCGCTGCCGCCGCCGCTGACCATCCTGCCGGAGCACCTGAACCAGCAGATTTGTCTGGCGGTACCGGTACGCGCGCCGAACAGCGAAGAAACCACGTTTGACAATAACCCGGAATCACTGGCGCGTTTCTCGGTACATGAACACGACATCCGCGACGCCAACTCGCTGGGACGTGGCGCGCAGTTATTACAGCTCAGTCACCTGCGCCTGCGGCTGCTGCCGGAAAAAGCGGTGACGGGCGCCTGGATTGGCCTGCCGTTGACCCGCATCACCGGGTTGAACCCTGACGGGCGGATAGATATCGACCACGACCTGATCCCGCCCATCATTAATTATCAGGCCAGTTCACTGATGTGTACCTGGCTGTCGTGGATCAACGATCTCATCCGGATGCGGGCCGATTCGCTGGCGGAACGGCTGACAGGCAGCGACAACCACGGCCATGAAGCAGCGGAGGTCTCCGATTACCTGCTGTTGCAAATTCTCAATCGCTTTGAGCCGCTGTTGACCCACCTGGCGAAAACCCCGCTGGCCCCGGAAGTGTTGTATCGCTACCTGTCCGAACTGGCCGGGGAACTCTCCACCTATGTGCGTCCACAAACGCGACGGCCCGCTGAATACAAAGAGTACAAACACCTGACGCCCTATGCCGGGTTGAAATCGCTGGTTGATGAGGTGCAGTTCCTGCTGAATGCGGTACTGATCCGGGGCGCGCAGCGCATCGAACTGAAAGAGGGGACTTACGGCATCCTGAATGCGGTGGTGGCTCCTTCCGATCTTGCCGATTTCAGCACGCTGGTACTGGCGATAAAGGCTTCAATGCCGACCGATGTGCTACTGCAACATTTTGCCGCCCAGACCAAAATCGGGCCATCCGATCGCCTGCCGGAACTGATCCGCTCGCATCTGCCGGGGCTGGCTTTGCAGGTTCTGCCTGTACCACCGCGCCAAATCCCGTTTCAGGCCGGATACATCTATTACGACATCCGCCGCGAGGGAGCATTGTGGGAACACATTGCCCGTTACGGCGGGATGGCCATGCATACCGCCGGGGAATTTCCGGGGCTGGAGACAGAACTGTGGGGAGTGCGCGATAAATGACAGACAGTACCCTGACGCCGCCAGCGGCGGACATGATGTCCTTTTTGTCCACCACGCCGGAGCATAAGGACAGTGAATATGAAACGCCGGTACACACCAGCCAGCGCACGGAACTCAATGTCATCGTTGAAGACGGTCCGGACAGCAAACTCCGGCTGGCTGAAATCAGCGCGGCGGCTAACCCGTTGCTCGCCGCTGCCCGGCCTTTATTGTGCGCTCTCGCAGCCATGCCCGCTAAACTGGATGCGGCCCTGGTAGAGCCTTACCGTAATCTGTTGGTACGCGAGATGCATCTGTACCAGACATTATGCGATCAGGCGAACCTGCGGCGCGAGCACGTACTGGCGGTACGTTACTGCCTGTGTACGGCGCTTGATGAAGCCGCCAATAACACAACCTGGGGACGGCGCGGCGTCTGGGCCGGAAAAAGCCTGCTGGTAACATTTCATGGTGAAAGCGAAGGCGGGATAAAACTTTTCCAGATCATCGGGCGTCTGGCGGCCAGCTTCCAGGAACATGGCAACGTACTGGAGGTTATCTACCACCTGCTGGGGCTGGGATTTGAAGGCCGCTACAGCGTGCAGCCAGACGGGCGTAAGCAACTGGACAATATTCGTCAGCAATTGCTGACACAGCTTTCACAGCGTCGCGATCCGGTTATGCCCGCGCTCTCGCCTGACTTTCAGGGGGCGATAAGCGGACGACTGCGGCGGATGCGCCGGGTGCCGGTCTGGCTGAGCGCCGGGATAGCCCTGTTGGCGATGCTGACGCTGTTTGGCCTTTACAGCCACCGGATGGATGTGCAGACCGTCACCGTACAACAGCATATTGATGCGATTGGTATAAAACTGCCGCCGCCGCCCGTGCCGGTTCATAAGCTGCGGCTGAAAATCCTGCTGGCAAACGAAATCGCCCGTGGCCTGCTGACCGTGGACGAAGATGACCAGCACAGCCGTGTCGTCTTCCGTGGCGACGCCATGTTTGTGCCGGGACAGAAAACGGTGAGTGACGCAATCCGGCCAGTGATTAACAAAGCGGCGCGGGAAATCGCCCGCGTGGGCGGCGCAGTCACTGTAACGGGTCACACTGACAGCCAGCCCATTCATTCGGCTGAATTCCCATCCAACCTGGTGCTGTCGGAAAAACGGGCGGCGGAAGTTGCGGCGTTGCTGACCTCCGGCGGCGTACCTGCCGGACGGGTACATATCGTCGGCAAGGGCGATACGGTGCCGGTGGCGGATAACGGCAGTAAAGCCGGGCGGGCGAAAAACCGTCGGGTGGAAATTCTGGTAGTGGAGTGAATGAATGATGAAAAAATCAACCTATGATGTGTCTCATCATTCGGCAGTATGTGGCGTGACGGGGGATTATTATCGGATCTCAGCGACATATCACATAAAACGATCTATCCGTGTTTTTTTGATCATTTTATGTTGTTTATTACCCGGTGGCGTTTTTGCCGGGTCCCTGATTAACGCAGGATTCATTTCCCCCGATAATGTCAACCTCAGTATACGGGATTTTCTGGGATTTTATGCCAGTGATAACTTACAGGAAAAAGATAATACACTGATGTATGTGTTGGGGGTAGCGGATGCCACAGAAGGTAAGACGTGGTGTGGATATGGTCAGGTTGACAGTATAACAATAAACCATACTGTGCTGGCCTGGCTTGATCGGTACTCTGTGAAAAAGCCTGATGCAAGAGCTTCGGTGCTGATAGAGGAAGCATTAGTTAAAAATTTCCCCTGTCAGGGGACTGAACCCTCCGTAAAAATTGCTTCCCGGTCATCTCCTGTGTTATCCCTGACGCCGGATGCGCTTAATCTTTCAGGTAATGACTTTTTTAAATTTTGGGTATCTGGTAATCAACGGGATAAACTCAGGGCGGGTATCTATCTGCTTGGCGTGGAGGATGCAACGGAGAAAAAACTATGGTGTGGATACGATTTATTTAAGACGCTAACATTAAATGAAATTGTCTATGTTTTTCTTAAAAATAAAACACATAAAGAACTTAATTCTCGCGCGGCTGAACTTATCATAAATAAATTAATAGAGTATCCCTGTAATATATAAAATCATTCAAGTTGCATCAAGGCGGCAAGGGAGTGAATCCCCAGGAACGTACATTAGTTCGTGACTGGGGTGAGCGAGGAAAGCCAGCGCACATGTAGCCTGAAATGTGACAGGTATACCCTGTGATAATGTTATCGCTGCCAGTTCAGATAAAGTCTTGGTGGTAAAGTCTTGGTAGTAAGGGATTGATATGTTTAAGATAATGGTCTGTCTGTTGGTGGGTATTCCTGCCATTTCTTATGCGCACGATTATGGGTGTGCTACGGTTGGAGCATCAATGGAGTCATCATTATTTGATGCCATAAAAAATGACCTGAATATAGATGTCGCTACTATTATAAAGGATAAAACAAAGGTAGAGATTCTTGATATCTCACCTGTATCTAAGGTCTATGCAGAATCTCTGGCCAGGATGGATTATGAAAAAGATAAGGCCAAAAATAAAGTGGCAATATTAGATAAAAAATCCTATTTCGATAGTTACTATGAAAATCAGGTTAAATCTATCGTGGCAAAATATACCTATATTAACAAAGATAAAGAAAAAGACATTTTCATTGCATCCAGCTTCATGAATGCTGATGAGTGTTCTGTAAGATTTAATGGTTATATTACTTTATCCAGGGAATTTTAAAATATTGATTATTGGGTGGCGAGTCGAAATATAATGCAAAAATTTCTTAGTCTGCTTTTTTCCCGGCGCGCGCTGGCGGTTGTGGGCGTTCTGGTTCTGGCGCTGCTGGTCTGGTTTGTCGGGCCACTGGTGTCATTTGATACCCTGCGCCCGCTGGCCTCCGTGGGTAGCCGGGTAGTGACCATTGCCCTGTTACTGATGCTGCTGGTACTGTGGCTGGTCAACTGGTCGATGAGTATCATCGGCATCAGTGTCCTGTGCCTGGCGATTGGCTTCGTCACACCGCTGCTGGCCCTGGGCGATGTCCATCCGTTTGCACCGCTGTGGGTCCGCCTGACATTAATTGGTTTCATCCTGCTGATGTACGCGCTGTACGGCCTGTACCGGCTGTGGCGTGCGCTGCGTATGGATGAACAACTGCTGCGTCGCTTCCTGCATCCGCGCGGGGAAGAGGTACCGGTGGCAGGCGAGATCAAAGCCGACCTGCGCACCGTCAACCATATTGTCACGCAGGCCATCCGGCAGCTGCGGCAGTTGCGGGTGGATATGCCTGGCTGGCGTAAAATCTTCGAGGGAAAACGCTTTCTGTATGAGCTGCCGTGGTTCATGGTGGTCGGCAGTCCCGGCGACGGCAAAACCACGGCCCTGCTGAACACCGGATTGCAGTTCCCGCTGGCGGAGCAAATGGAGCAGACCTCGCGTATCCTGACAGTACCGGGTGGCGGCACGCTACACTGCGACTGGTGGTTTACCAACGAAGCGGTGTTGATTGACACCGCCGGACGCTACGCCCGCCACGATGACGGCGGAGAAGTGAGCGCCGCGCAGCGTAACGCCGGAGAGTGGCAGGGGTTTCTCGGTCTGCTGCGTAAACATCGCCCCGGCGCGCCGCTTAACGGCGTGATCCTGACGCTAAACGTGGCGGATTTAACCGCACAGTCACCGGCGGAACGCCTGGCGGCCTGCGCCGCTCTGCGGGCGCGACTGGCAGAACTGCGCGAGACCCTGGGGATTCGCTTTCCGGTCTATCTGGTGGTCACCAAAATGGATTTGTTGCCGGGGTTCAGCGAGTATTTTCGCACGCTGACCAGCCATCTTCGCGCACAAATCTGGGGCTTCACGTTGCCGTACAGCCGCAGGCGAAAAGCGGGCGACCCGCAGGCGCTGCACGCCGCCTGCGCGCAGGAGCTGGCGCGCCTGACGCTGCGGCTGGATCAGGGACTGGATACCCGGTTACAGGAAGAGTACGACCTTAAAAGCCGCCAGCGGCTGTATACCTTCCCGCGTGAGTTCGCCGCCCTCGGCGAGCCGTTGCTGGAGGCTATTGAACAGATCTTCCTCGATTCAAAATTCGATGCCACGCAACTGAATAACACGCTGCGCGGGGTGTTTTTCACCAGCGCCGCGCAGGCGCAGGCCGACGCCGTGGCCGACCAGTTGAGTATCTGGCAGCGCTTTGTCCGGGCGATAAAAACCGCCCGTGGCGAATCCTCCGCCTCTCTCCCGCACGCTCTGCCGGACGGCAACCGCAGCTACTTCCTGCATGACCTGCTGACACAGTTTATTTTCCGTGAAGCGCACCTGGTGGAGCCAAACCTCCAGTGGGCCTGGCGTTACCGCCTGCTGCGCCTCGGCGGGCACCTGCTGGTACTGGTGCTGGCATTCCTGTTGTGGCAGGGGATGCAGACCAGCCAGCAGACCAACGGCGACTATCTGAATGAAATCAGCGCCCGCGCGACCCGGCTGGACGGTGATGTGAAAGCCTACACCGGTAAACCGGCGATGGCTCCCGTCCCGGCACTGCTGGACAGCGCAAGGGAACTGTCCGCCTGGCCGGAACTGGACCCGGACGCGCCGCCGCTGACCTGGCGCTACGGCCTGTACAGCGTACCGCCGGTAACCGACAGCGTGGCGTCGCTGTACAACCGCCTGCTGGATCAACTGCTGCTGCCGCCGCTGGTGAAACGGATGGAGTATGTGCTGGCGGACGCCATTGCCCGTCAGGACAGTAAAGCGGCCTACGATGCCCTGCGCATCTATCTGCTACTGAATCTGGATAAAGATCACGAAGATAAATACAACGCGGCGGAGATCCAGTCGTGGGTGATTAACGATCTGGGGAACAGCGACAGCGTGGCCGGGTTCGGCGGGCGCGCCGCCGTGCTGACGCATATCGAAGCGCTGTTTGACGGCAGCCGGGTGGTGCATTCACCGTATGAGAAAAATGAGGCGCTGATCCGTCAGGCGCGGGCATTCCTCGACGGTCACACCAGTACCGAGCGTATCTATGCGCGGGCGCTGGCGGCAATGGAGAGCGAAGCGCCGCAGGAGTTCACGCTGGTACGCGCCGTCGGCGCGGATGCGGGAACGGTGTTTGTGCGTAGCAACGGCGCGCCGCTGGATCGGGGCGTGCCGGGTATTTTTACCCATGAAGGATACCGGGAGCTGTTCGACAAACGATTACCGGAATTTGTGGCGGCGGCGACGGCGAACGATGGCTGGGTGATGGGCCGGGAGAGTACGCCAAAAAAGCTGACTGACAGCCTGCGCAGCCAGATACCGGGGCAGGAGCAGTCTGTCGCCCGCGAAGTCCGCCGTTTGTACCTGACGGAATATGCCCGCCGCTGGCAGGATTTTCTGGACAGTATCCATAGTATCAACAGTGCCGGGGAAGAGGGCAGTTCCGGCCTGGCCTATGATTTACAGGTGCTGCGCACCCTGGCGTCGCCGGACTCACCGCTGATGCGGCTGGGAAAAGCGGTGGTGGAGCAGACCACGCTGGTGCCGCCGCCGGATCCGCAGGCCAGACAGAAACAGCTGGCGCAGCGCGCGTCCGGTAACGCGGGGAAAGTGGTACAGACGGCAAAACTGTTCCAGGATATTCACCCGGAAGAACGGCTGGAAAAAACGCTGGTGGATGATCGTTTCGCCGCGCTGCGCGAGGTCATTGCCGGGCGGACGGACGGCGGACAGAGCGGCGGTGGGACGATGCAGATCGCTTCGCTGCTGACCATGCTCAACGAGTATTACACCCAACTGACCATTGCTGATAGTGCGCTGGCGGCAGGGACGTTGCCAGCGCGCATTACTGCCGCAGACAAGTTGCAACTGGAGGCGGCGAAACTGCCCGCGCCGCTGAAAAACATCCTGCTGGATCTGACGAAGCAGGGAACGCGCAAAATCAACGCCGGGACCGGCGATGTGCTGAACACCCAGATGGAGGCGATGATGGGCGACGACTGCCGTGACGCCATCGACGGGCGCTATCCGTTCGCCGACAGCCCGCAGGAGGTCAGCGCCGAGGACTTTAACCGCATCTTCGCCAGCGGCGGCGTACTGGATGCCTTCTGGAGCAAACAACTGGCTCCGCTGGCGGACACCGCCAGCGACCCGTGGCGCTACAAACCGACCGAAGGCAACATGACATTGCAGGGGCCGGATCTGACGCCGTTTCAGCAGGCGAAGCAGATCCGCAGCGTGTTTTTTAACAGCGAGGGCGGGAAAAAATTTTCCTGGTCGATGCAGATTAGCGTGGTGGATATGGACCCGGCCATCACGGAACTGGTGATTGATATCGACGGTCAGGTGCTGCGCTACGCCCATGGTCCGGACCGGCCCCTGAAAGTGACGTGGCCGGGACCGCGCAACGGCTCGATGGCGGAAATCACCGCCAGCCCGCGTATTCGCCAGGACACCTCAACGCTACTGACCGGCGGGCCGTGGGCGCTGTTTCATCTGCTGGACGCCGGAAAGGTGCAGGAAACGGCGGTGCGGGGGCGACAACTGGTGGAATATGATTTTGACGGTCGCCGGGTGGTGCTGGAAATCACCGCCGGGCGGGATTTTAACCCGGTCAGCCGGGAGCTGTTGCAGAACTTCAGTTGCCCGGCGAGGGCGTTGTAATGCGCCGGCCAGCGGTGGTATCAGCCCCGGCGATGTTCGGCAGGCTGCCGGACCAGCGCGACTATGTGCGCTGGCGGGTGGGCGCTGAAGAGGGACGAATATGGCAGGACTGGCTGAACCGCCAGACGTGGGTGGGCAGCGGGCGGCATATCGTGTTGCCTGAAGGCCAGACGACAGATGAAGAGCGTGACGGCTGGATGCACCTGTCGCCGCGTGGCGAACATGATATGCCCGCGCCGGAACACCATCCGCTGCCGTGGAGCTTTGTGATGTCGCCGGGATTTTTGCCGATGGGTGGGACGACTGACTGGCTGACCGGAGTGCTGATGGCGTCACGGGATAGCGTGGGACGCCCGTGGCCGCTGGTGATTTACCAGCGCTGCGGTCGGGAGTGGCTGGACGAGAGTTTGCAGGAGACGCAGGGCTGGCTGTACTGGCTGGCGAGGCTGGCGGCGCAGCATATCACGCCGGACACGATGCGGCGCGGGCGGCTGACGGAGCAGGTGGACCAGCTATGGGCGATGTGGCAGCCGGGGCCGTGGTGGGCGCAGTGGCTGCGCGGGTTACGACGTACATCGCAACGCAGCCGGGAACTGACCGGGCTGCCGGATGAAGCACCGGTAGTAGAACTGCCGGGCGTGCGTTATCTGCCGTGGCCGGGCTGGCCGGGTAAGACGCTGGGGCAGGCAACACCGGGGCAAGGCTGGTTCTGGCAGCAGAACAGTGAAGGGCGGTATGTGGATGCGCTGCGGCTGGTGGAGAAATAATGAACATGGTGGTTTTAAAAACACCTGCTAAGGAATGAAGAAATGGGTGCTTATGATAAAGCGTGTAATAACACAGAGGCGGTAAGGTTTATTCAAAAATATAAGAATGATTGTGAGATAATCGCTAATCAACTTGAAGTGCCAGTGGAATTTATACTGGCGGTTGCAGCAAAGGAAAGTCTTTATGGGCAGGGAAGGATTGCAACTGAATATAATAATTTTTTTTCAATGCATGGTCCGGCACCATTGCAGTTGAGTAAAGTTCATCCTCAGGGAAGTCACGACGTGTGGGTTGCCACCTATACGTCTTTTTTAAATTGCGCGAAATCATTCGCCATCAGGTTTGGTAGTGCAGTCAGAAAGATAAAGGACCCTAAACAATTTGCACAAGCATTGATTGAGTCACGATTTAATTCAGGTAAAAGTAGTAATGGAGGGCATACCGGATACGCCAGTGAACTGGTGGCTATGATTGGTATGGTTAAGCGGAGAATGGCATGTTCAGTAAAATAGTGTCATTGCTTTTGTTTACTATTTTATCCGTGAGCAGTTATGCCCAGGTTCTTGTATCAAATATCCCGGTGTTTGATTTGACTAAATTAAATGAGGAAGGGCTTACCGAGACACAGGCTCAGGCATTATTGGTTTTATCATTAAAAAATAAAAAATATAATATTACATTGCCTGGCGTTTTTATGGACGAGGCCTTAAAAAATGATCAGGGTAAACCATTTCATTCTGGATATTATAGCTTTGGTGTGGGCTATGACTCTCCTTCTGCCGGTGCTACGGATATCTGGGGATTATTCTCCGTCAGTCCGAAAACAGGAGATATCTGGGAAGAATATTCATGTGAGAGAATATCATTTCCGGCGCTACAAAAAATACAACAAGAAATAATGAAAAAAACTGGCGCGACATTTGCCAGTGAAGTGGTACAGCGCCGGGGGCTGGGCTGTACAGATGAATAGCGGGGTAGTTGGAGCTATCGGGCATACGTTACTTGTCAGGGCAAGGCTGGCGGAGAAATAATGAGCATGGTGGTTTTAAAAACACCTGCTAAGGAATGAAGAAATGGGTAATTATGATAAAGCGTGTAATAACGTGGGCGCGGTAAGATTTGTCCAGGAGCACATGAAGGTTTGTGAGATAATTGCAAAAGAGCTTGACGTACCGGTAGAGAATATACTGGGTCTTGCTGCTGCCGAAAGTCAATATGGTACAGGTCGTATTGCCAGGGAATATAATAATTACTTTTCTCTCCAGGCTCCTGCATCATTTCAGTCAGGTCGGGTTCATCCAAAGGATAGTAACAAAACTTGGGTGGCTATTTTTCTTCGTTTTCAGTTTGTGCGCGATCTTTTGCTGTCAAGTATGGTGACGCTGTTCGGGGGAAAAAAGATGCTCTGGCCTTCTCTGAAGCTCTGGTAGCTGCTGGGTTTAATTCAGGATCTCATATTACTGGTGGTACGGATAATTACGCCAGGATAACTGCTGGAATAATTATTATGGTCGGACGGAGAATAGCATGCCCCGTAAAATAATGCTTGTTTTTTTTCTCTTTATATCTGAGTTCTGTTATGCCCAAGTGGTTGTATCTGAATTTAATTTGTCAGATATAAATCGTGGTGGAATGACGAAAGCACAGGCAGAAAAACTACTCATTATTGCACTTAAATATCAAAAATATGATTTATCGCTGGATGGCGTTTTTGTTGACGGTGATTTGCAGGATAAACACGGAAATCCTCCCCATCCGGGATATTATGATTTTAGCCTTGGCTATGATACACTGACTGCCGGAGCAATAGATTATTGGGGGCTGTTTTCAGTAAGTTCTCAAACTGGTGATATATGGGAAATAAATAAATGTGAGAGAGTTATATTTCCGCAGTTGCAAAAAATACAACAAGAAATAATGAAAAAAACTGGCGCGACATTTGCCAGTGAAGTGGTACAGCGCCGGGGGCTGGGCTGTACAGATGAATAGCGGGATAGTTGGATCTACCGGGCATACGTTACCTGCCAGGGCAAGGCTGGTTCTGGCAGCAGAACAGTGAAGGGCGGTATATGGATGCGCTGCGACTGGTGGAGGAAAACAGGTAAAGGATTTTATATGAGTAAACGTGAAGAAATTAAAGGTAATCAGAAGTTTGATGAACTCAAATTTGGCATTGTATATACCGAAGTGTTGGGTTGGCTTGATATGGGACATGCCGGTGGTGACGATATTTCCTTGCTAAAACAGCAATTTGATGCGGGTGAAAGCTCCGGTAATAAATATTACTCAGTGATATATAAACAGAATATGCGAATCAGAAGTAAAACACTGAGGCAGGAAATGGGGACAGGAAAATTCACTCGCTGGGAAATCCAAAGAGGACGTACTCAGGATGAAATTAATAGCATCATGCTGGCGATGATGATGAATACAGCATTGAAGTTTGAGGCGTATCAAAGCTTGAAAGCATTTTCATGGCATACAGATAGTGGATTTAGTGGTGAAGATTTGGTTTCAGATCTTTTTGGTTTTTATCGTTTTATGATCCCGGGGAAATACAGTAGTTTGGTTCGTCCCGTCAGTTATAATGATGCGGTTAGTCGCTGGGATTTTTACGGACCTGTTGGCAGTTTTAAAAATGATGGGTTTCGACCCATTCTGTTTCCTGATCCGAAGGATCCCTGTGTCAAATATAAACCTTATAAGGTAAATTTGCCACATTTTATGACATGGATCCAACCGTGGAGTGATTTTACATCGGGTAAGATAAGAATCATAACTAATGATGGAACATCATTTTCTTTTTTACCCATATAGGATGTATATAAACATGCAAGGGATGAGAATTTTCAGACGTCTTTTTTTATGGTTTATCCTTGCCGTATTTTCTATGCTTTTTATCGCTTGTATTTTTATATATATGATTTCATCAGGAATGAATGATGGTGGAGTTTATACGGAAAATGATTTTTTAAAATACCACATGCTTACTGATCCTGACATATTAAATAGTCCTAAAGTATCTGAGAAATATTATTTTGAATACCATCCAGGTGATGGTTATCCACTTTCAAACTCCATAGTATTTAGTGGGGGGACAGATGTGGAGCCTTTGAAAAGATATCTCTCAGAACTGGGGTATAAATTACATAAGCGCATTCTCAATAAGAATGAAATTGTATGGGAGAGTCGTTGTTCGATAAATCAGTCATCATCGTTTTATCTTTCAGTTAACTATACAGAAAATAGTGTTCAGCTTGAAAAAGAAATTTGTTATTAGCAGATGACTACATTCTTCAGAAGGATCCATTATGAGTTTTGTATCCACGGGTAATAAAACTGTCGGGAGCGATGGGCCAGCTATCACTACGCCGCCAATTGTCGGAGAAAATAACGGTGTTAGTTCAGGTGCCGCCGTAGCCAGCGTTACTGACGCAGCCGAACAAATGGCAGAACAGGCAGTGGAATTGTTGTTTGGCGAGTTGCCGGAACCATCAGGACTGGTAAAAGCCGCGGTGGCAGCGGCGCAGGCCGCCGCTGTGGCGGCAGGGATATCGGATATAGCTGGTGCCGCACAGGACGTAATGTCATCCCTTATCTCCGGACCGGGAGTGCATAACGTTACGGTAAGCGGCAGTGCCGTGCCGCCGCAGATGTTGTTGTTTGCCAGCCTTAATGGCTCGGAAACACTGGGAGCCTTGTTTACTTATGTGGTACAGCTAAAAACGCCCGACACCCTGAATCTGGGCTATGTCTCCCCGGCGGCCAACCTGCCGCTCAAACCGATGGTGGGCAAAGATCTGTGCGTCAACATCGAACTGGATGGTGGCGGTAAACGACATATCAGCGGGCTGGTCACGGCGGCGCGGGTGGTGGGCCATGAAGGGCGTTCGGTTACCTATGAGCTGCGTATGGAGCCGTGGCTGAAACTGCTGACCCACACCAGCGACTACAAAGCATTCCAGAATAAAACCGTGGTGGATATTCTGGATGAGGTTCTGGCGGAATATCCCTACCCGGTGGAAAAGCGACTGGTGGAAAGCTACCCGGTACGCACCTGGCAGGTGCAGTACGGTGAAACTGATTTTGATTTTCTTCAGCGACTGATGCAGGAGTGGGGCATCTACTGGTGGTTTGAACACAGCGAGGACAGCCACACGCTGGTGCTGGCGGATGCCATCAGCGCCCACAAAGCATGTCCGGACTCGCCGCTGGTCGAGTGGCACCAGGAAGGGCTGAAGCTGGACAAGGAGTTTATCCACACTATCACGGCAAACGAGAGTCTGCGGACTGGCCAGTGGGTGCTGGATGATTTCGATTTTACGAAGCCACGTTCATTGCTGGCAAACACGGTGGCAAACCCGCGTGAAACCGGTCATGCCACCTACGAGCATTATGAGTGGCCGGGAGACTACTTCGACAAGAGTGAAGGCGAGATGCTGACGCGCATTCGTATGGAAGCGCAGCGCAGCCCCGGCAGTCGGGTGCTGGGGGGAGGGAATATCCGCACACTCATGACCGGTTATACCTTCACGCTGGAAAACTATCCCACCGCCGAAGTCAATCAGGAATACCTGCTGATGCAGACCTTGCTGTTTGTACAGGACAACGCGCAGCACAGCGGGCAGGACCAGCACTTTACCTTTTCCACCCGTTTTGAACTGCACCCCACCCGCGAGGTGTTCCGCCCGCAGCGGACGGTGAGCAAACCCCACACCAAAGGGCCGCAGAGCGCCATCGTCACCGGCCCGGCGGGGCAGGAAATCTGGACGGATCAGTACGGGCGGGTAAAGGTACAGTTTGGCTGGGATCGCTACGGCAAAATGGATGAAAACAGCTCCTGCTGGATACGCGTCAGCTACCCATGGGCGGGCAAAGGCTTCGGGATGATCCAGATCCCGCGTATCGGCCAGGAAGTGCTGGTGGATTTCAAAAACGGCGATCCGGATCTGCCGATCATCGTGGGGCGCACCTACAACCAGGACACCATGCCGCCGTGGGGACTGCCGGGAATGGCGTCGCAGAGCGGGATCTTCAGCCACTCGCTGTATGGCGGGCCAACGAACGGCAACATGCTGCGTTTTGATGATAAAACGGGCGCGGAGGAAGTGAAGTTCCACGCGGAAAAAGATCTCAACACCACGGTGAAGAATAATGAAACGCATACGGTTATGGTGGATCGCACTAAAACCATTATTAAAAATGAAACCAACAGTATTGGTGAGGACAGAAACACCACGGTAACGAAGAATGACGGCCTTTCCGTAAAACTGGCGCAGACGATCAATATCGGCACCACTTATCGTTTAGATGTTGGCGATCAATTCACGCTTCGCTGCGGCAATGCGGCGCTTGTTTTACATAAGGACGGCTCCATTGAGTTTTGTGGCAAGCAACTGATGTTACATACCAGCGATGTCATGCAACTGATTGGTAAAGGTATTGATATGAACCCGGATGGCGGCACAGCCGTAACCGCCGATGATATTGCCCCCCTTCCCACCTCTGAGTGATCTGAATTAAACCTGGAGTTCTCATGGATCGACCATACCGCATACAGGAAGGGTGTTTTGTCCTGCCTGAAACATTTACGGATCGCAGCGTTAATATTTTTATCCTGGAGGGCAATGAACGAACATCGCCCAGCCTGAATATTTCCCGCGATACGCTAAAACCTGATGAAGACCTGCCCGCCTATATTGACCGCCAGATTGCACTGATGAAAAAAAATCTCGGTCAGCACCGGGTATTGTCGCGAGCGCCTGCACAGGCAGGAACGGGCAATGATGCCCTTATGGGGGAACAAATTGCCGCCACCCATAAATCCGGGAAAACGGAAGTGTACCAGCGTCAGGCCGGGTTTATTGCAACCCCTGGCAAGGTACTGGTCTTCACCCTGACCAGTCCCCGTCCTTTTGATGATAAAGCAGACCTACTCTGGAACACCTGGCTGGCAGGCTTTCAGCCGGATAAAAACGAATAATCACACGGAGGTGTGACCATGTATGAAGCAGCCCGTGTGGATGACCCTATCTACCACACCAGTGCGCTCGCCGGGTTTCTTATCGGCGCTATCATCGGCATCGCCATTATCGCGCTTGCCGCCTTTGCCTTCTTTAGCTGCGGTTTTCTTGCCGGGCTGATTCTGGGTTTTATGGCCGATCAAATAGCCTCCGGGGTATTGCAACTGGGCGAGGCCATCGGGCGCTCCATCCACCACACGGCAGGAAAAATCCTCACCGGTTCGGAGAATGTCAGCACCAACAGTCGCCCGGCGGCGCGCGCGGTACTGAGTACGGTGAAATGCGATAACCATATCGCAGAAAAACGCATCGCCCAGGGGTCGGAAAATATCTACATCAACAGCCAGCCCGCCGCCCGTAAGGATGACCACACCGAATGCGACGCGGTGATTGAAGACGGTTCGCCGAATGTGTTTCTCGGCGGCGGCACACAGACGGTACTGGAAATCAGTTCTGAAATTCCGGACTGGCTGCGCAAGGTGGTGGATGTATTGTTTGTCGTGGCGAGTCTGCTCGGCGGGCTGGCCGGGGCGTGGCGGCAGGCGGCAAAGCTGGGGACGAAATTTGGCACTAAATGTGCCGCTAAGTTTATCGGCGGGGAGCTTGTCGGGATGGCCGTGGGTGAGGCTATCAGCGGGCTGTTCAGCAATCCGGTGGATGTGACCACCGGGCAGAAAATCCTGCTGCCGGAAACGGACTTCACTCTGCCCGGTCGCCTGCCGGTCATCTGCTCGCGTTTTTACGCCAGCCACCTGGAAACTGTGGGACTGTTGGGACGGGGCTGGCGGTTGAACTGGGAAACCAGCCTGCGCGAGGACGATGAACACATCACGCTGACCGGCGTACAGGGGCGGGAACTGCGTTACCCGAAAACGATGCTGACGCCCGGCCACCAGATATTTGACCCGGAAGAACAGTTATACCTCAGCCGCCTGCATGACGGGCGTTACGTGCTGCATTACACCGATCGCAGCTATTACGTATTTGGTGATTTTGACAGTGACGGCATGGCATACCTGCTGTTTATGGAGACGCCGCACCGCCAGCGCATTGTCTTCGGGCACGAAGGAGGCAGACTGGTACGGATAGCCTCCAGCAGCGGGCATCACCTGTTACTGCACCGCACACAGACCCCGGCAGGGGAGCGGCTGTCGCGAATTGAACTGGTGCAGGGCGGCACCCGTGGCAATCTGGTGGAGTACCGGTATGACGATAACGGTCAACTGACCGGCGTGGTGAACCGGGCGGGAACGCAGGTGCGGCAGTTTGCTTATGAAAACGGGCTGATGACGGCGCACAGCAATGCGGCGGGGTTCACCTGCCGCTACCGCTGGCAGGAACTCGACGGCGCGCCGCGCGTGACGGAGCACGACACCAGTGACGGTGAACATTACCGCTTTGACTATGATTTTGCCGCAGGCACCACCATCGTCACCGGCAGGCAGGGGGAGTCATGGCAGTGGTGGTACGACAGGGAGACGTATATCACCGCGCACCGGACGCCGGGCGGTGGAATGTACCGCTTCACGTACAACGAAGACCACTTCCCTGTCAACATTGAGCTGCCCGGCGGTCGCACGGTGGCGTATGAATATGACATCCAGAACCGGGTGGTGAAGACGACAGATCCGGAAGGCCGGGTGACGCAGACGCAGTGGAACGGCGAGTTCGACGAAATCACGCGCACGGCGCTGGACGATGACGCTGTCTGGAAAACGCAGTACAACGCCCACGGCCAGCCAGTGCAGGAGACGGACCCGGAAGGGCGGGTGACGCAGTACGCTTACGATGAACAGGGGCAGATGTGCAGCCGGACGGATGCGGCGGGCGGCACGGTGGTGACGGCGTTCGACAGCCGGGGGCAGATGACGCGGTACACCGACTGTTCAGGGCGCAGCACAGGATATGACCACGATGAGGACGGCAACCTGACGCGGGTGACGGACGCGGAAGGGAAGGTGGTACGCATCAGCTACAACCGACTTGGGTTGCCGGAGACGGTAAACTCACCGGGGAAACAGCAGGACAGGTATACCTGGAATGCGCTGGGGCTGATGAGCAGCCACCGGCGCATCACGGGGAGCGTGGAGAGCTGGCGGTATACGCCGCGCGGTCTGCTGGCGGCGCACACGGATGAGGAGAAGCGCGAGACGCGCTGGCAGTACACGCCGGAAGGCCGGGTGACCGCGCTGACCAACAGCAACGGGGCGCAGTACCGGTTCAGTCACGATGCGGACGGCAGGCTGGTGCGTGAGGTGCGCCCGGACGGACTGAGCCGTACTTTTATCCTGGACGACAGCGGTTATCTGACGGCGATACAGACCACGGGCACGCAGGGCGGCGTGCGGCGGGAGACGCAGCAGCGGGATGCGCTGGGCCGTCTGTTACGGACGGAGAATGAACACGGCCAGCGGACGTTCAGCTACAACCGGCTGGACCAGATAACGGCAGTGACGCTCACGCCCACGGAGGCGGGGCAACAGCAGCACCGGATGCAGGCCGACACGGTGCGTTTTGAGTATGACCGTAGCGGCTGGCTGACGGCGGAGCACGCGGGGAACGGCAGCATACGTTATCAGCGCGACGCGCTGGGCAACCCGACGGACATCACGCTGCCGGACGGGCAGCACCTGACGCATCTGTATTACGGGAGCGGGCATCTGTTACAGACGGCGCTGGACGGCCTGACGGTGAGCGAGTATGAGCGCGACAGCCTGCACCGTCAGATAATGCGCACGCAGGGGCAGCTTGCGACGTACAGCGGCTATGACGACGACGGGCTGCTGAGCTGGCAGCGCAGCCTGGCGCCCGGCAGTGCCCCTGTTCTTCCCGGCCAGCGCCCGGCGCGGCAGGGCTGCGTGACGTCGAGGGACTATTACTGGAACAACCACGGCGAGGTGGGCACGATTGACGACGGCCTGCGTGGCAGCGTGGTGTACAGCTATGACAGAAGCGGTTACCTGACCGGGCGCTCAGGTCAGATGTATGACCATGACCGTTATTATTACGATAAGGCGGGCAACCTGCTGGATAACGAAGGGCAGGGTCCGGTGATGAACAACCGGCTGCCGGGCTGTGGTCGTGACCGTTACGGTTATAACGAGTGGGGCGAGCTGACCACGCGGCGCGACCAGCAACTGGAGTGGAACGCGCAGGGGCAGCTGACGCGGGTCATCAGCGGCAACACGGAGACGCACTACGGCTACGATGCGCTGGGGAGGCGAATCCGCAAGGCGACGTACGGGCGGCACACGGGCCATACGGCGCGGAGCCGGACGGACTTTGTGTGGGAGGGGGTCAGGCTGTTGCAGGAGAACGTGCAGCAGCAGGGCTGGCGGACATATCTGTACGATGCGGAACAGCCGTACACGCCGGTGGCGAGCGTGACGGGGCGGGGAGAAAACAGGCAGGTGTGGTATTACCACACGGACGTGACGGGCACGCCGCAGGAGGTGACGGCGGCGGACGGAACGCTGGTGTGGGCGGGGTATATCAGGGGGTTTGGAGAGAATGCGGCGGACATCAGCAACAGCGGGGCGTACTTTCACCAGCCGCTGCGGCTGCCGGGGCAGTATTTTGACGACGAGACAGGGCTGCATTACAATCTGTTCAGATATTATGCACCGGAGTGTGGCAGGTTCGTCAGTCAGGATCCGATTGGGCTAAGGGGCGGGATAAACCTTTATCAGTATGCGCCGAATCCGTTAAGTTGGATCGATCCATGGGGATTGACAGGGACATATATTTTCACTGACGGTACTACATATTATATTGGCAAAGGGCCTGAATCCAGAATGTATGATTCGATGGACTATCGTATAGGTGGTAGGGCTAATGCGATACAATTTGCGCATATGGATTTTGGTGATGATAAATTAGGTTTTATGGTCGAGCATCGTTTAATGGAAAAATATAATGCTCGGTATTCTCCTGATTTCGCGAATAGCGAACGTATAAGCTCACCTGGTAAGATATTATATGATGCTGCCGATGCTAAGACACAAAGAAAAGTTAATCGATTAGCTAATAAATTAGATAGTAAATATAGAGCATCTAAGGGTTGTTAAGGAGGTATTATGAATTCAATTTATTATAACGAGAATACAGGCGATCTTGAAATACCGTTGGATATTCTATCCAAGGGAATATCTTATGCTGCAAAAAAGAAATTACATAACATAAAAATAGTCAGCCCAATAAAAAAAAGCAATGACAAACTTGATTTATCGCCATTGACTGAAAATGATAATATTCATTCACTTCATATTATTGATGATATCGATCTAAAAAAAATTGACTTATCGCCATTATATGAAATGAAAAATATAAAAAAAATAACAATGAAGTATTTAAAAGGAAGTATTGATTTTTCTAAATTTCAGAAGTTGGAAACTCTTTATATAACAAAGGCCGATGCCGAAATAGATATTTTAAATATCGATACCCTGGTAGATCTTTTACTGGTTTCAATAAAAAACACTAATTGTGAATTTATATCTTCGCTTAGGAGCTTGAATACGCTGAGAATAAGTAGTGTCAGTATAGAAACTCTATCTGGGATAGAGCTTCTCAGTAATTTAAAGTCATTAAAAATTACCTACTCCCCCAACGTTATTGATATATCAAGTATAAATAAAATAAAAACCTTATCTTATCTGCATGTTGAGAAGTGTAAAAAATTAACTGAATTTTCTTTCCTAAGGGATAACGAATCTATATGTGATCTTTTTTTGTCAGATGTTGATTCACTCTCTTTTATTCCAGAAATGAAAAGTATTAAAAATCTTAAATTTTGGAACTTAAAAGATGGAGATTTAAGCTATTTGCTTAACTCTTCGACACTTAAAACTGTTGATTTTCACCCCGATAAGAAAAGTTATAGTCACAGGAAAGACGAAATAAATAAGAAAATAGGTAAATGAGAGGGGGCAATTATTGATATTTGCCGGGAACCATTGAAATTTGCCCAGCCTTTTTATTACTTAACTTTCAGAGCACCTTCATGGTTCCAGTCGTAACGGGCCCCGGCACCCGCGATGGCGTTTCTCACCCCGGTACGCCGCCTGCGTGGCAGCGTGGTGTACAGCTATGACAGAAGTGGTTACCTGACTGGGCGCTCTGGGCAGATGTACGACCACCACCGTTATTATTACGATAATAATCTGTTCAGATATTATGCACCGGAGTGTGGACGGTTTATAAGCCAGGGCCCCATAGGGTTAGCGGGGGGAATAAACCTCTACCAATATGCGCCGAATCCGTTAAGCTGGGTTGATCCGTGGGGGTTAATTTCCAAAGATGGACGGTATCATGGACCTAAACCAACATACGAGAATCCAGGACATCATGAGCCATCCTCTGGTAAATTCAGAGGCGGCGGTTCTCAAACGTCAATATTACCGAGCAACGCTGAAGAATTGTACAAACATGCAATACCTGATGCAGAAGGCAAACATTGGTATGCGATGGATAAAGATGGCGTTATTCACCGATATGGTAATAGTAATGATGGAAAAGCTCACTGGAACGGTGATACATCCCAAAATAGAGGCGTCCCAGTACCTAAAGAGGTTCAGAGGAGGTTCGAACAGATGAAAAAAGATGGTTTCTTTAAACGCATTTGGGGATGCTAATGAATAATTCCTTTAAAATTAAAACATTCCTTTCGACAGATAAAAAATATTTGTTTTGTAATTGTTGTTTTTCGTTTGGTGATGTAGTTGTTGGTGATTATAATCAAGTTGTGTTAGCCAGCACATTAAGGCTCTCCTTGGAGGATTTACTCTTCAAATTAAGGAGGTATAAATCAATACATATCGATGAGTATAATCTTGCGGAAACCTTTTGTTCTATTTCAGATGACATAAAAAATTCTATTCTACCTACTTTTATTGAATCATTTGATGGGGATTTTGGTATATTGTGCTATGTTAATGGAAAGGAGTTTTTAATATTAAAAAAATGGCAGTGCTCGGATTTAATAAAAATAGAGATAAATAAAGATGCTTACATTAATTTGATTGTTAATGCATTGAAAGAAATTCCGATATAAATTTACTAAATAATTTTCATGCTAGATATGTATTGAGCTACGGGACGCAGGGCGGCGTGCGGCGGGAGACACAGCCGCGTGATGGAGGTGGAGGGTGAGCACAGTAAACGGACGTTCAGTTACAATCGGCTTGACCAACTGACGGAGGTGATACTGACGCCGACGGCGGCGGGGCAGAAACACGGAATGCAGGCGGACAGGGTGCGGCTGGGCTACGACCGCAGCGGCTGGCTGACGGCGGAGCACGCGGGGAACGGCAGCATATGTTATCAGCGCGATGCGCTGGGCAACCCGACGGACATCACGCTGCCGGACGGGCAGCACCTGACGCATCTGTATTACGGGAGCGGGCATCTGTTACAGACGGCGCTGGACGGCCTGACGGTGAGCGAGTACGGGTGCGACAGCCTTGTTGATTGTTGAATTTCTAATAGGTGCTTTTATGGATGAGAAAATCAGAGTTTTAATATGTACCGAAGTTCCACGTATTGACGATAATATTGATATGCGCTCTATATGGATGGAGCTAAACACTTATGTGAAGACTCTTGAGTCTAATATCAACCTTCAAGACTTGGGGGAGTGGAGGATTTTAATTAATGTGCTTGCTCAACGAACGGATGCAATCGGTGTTGCAAAGCGTGTTGCAAGATTTCCTTCCGACAAAGAGTATGTGATTTATATATCAACACCAATTCCAGATAACGAACAGGTAAGTTATGGTATTTCTAATGTAAAAGAAGCATTTTTTAAAGAAAATAACGAAAAATACTCCTACATTCTTGAGTCTGGTTTTGATAGTTACGATAATTTATATAATTATATGTTAGAGACAAGTAAAAAAACAATACATTGGATTCTTACTCGTGGTATTTCATATAATGGAATAAAAATAAAGCTACGGTCGTAACTCCAATCCGTAGATTTATGTAGGAATCCGTGATTCTGGGCAGGGTCTTTGTTGGCTATATTTTTAGTCGGTTTGTGAGCAAACCGTCAATTTGTAGTAACCATTGTAAATCCCGATTTATCACCGGGATCATTCAGTTATCTGCCACGTTTGATCACCGGGATATCCCCGGTATCATTCAGCGCCCCCGGAAAATTTTTCAACCATGCTTTAACGTTTCGCTGATTGATATAGGTCACGCTCATACCTTCAATACAGCCCCACAGTTTACGGGTATTTTGCGGCGTGATCACGACGCAGTCTTTCATCACCCGAATTTTCACAGGCATCCCGTTAATAAATCCGGCCTGCGCCATCCAGTCGCCGCATAAACGAACCGAGCGTCCTTCAACTCGTGAGTAAAACTCACAGTGGCTGAAATTCGGCACGGTATCAGCGCGAGTTTGCGTACGACGACAACGACTGCATGACGATGCACCGGGAGCCGGGCGGCGAACGGTATTACTACACCTGGGCGTGGTTTGAAGGCCCGGACGATGCGGCGTGGCGGGTGGCGGGCCATCATACGGACAGCGGCGAGCAGTACCGTCTGGACAGGAATCTGGCAGAACGTTCGCTGTGCGTGACGGATAGTCTGGGGCGTACGCGCTGCCACTGGTGGGATGCGCAGGGCCTGGTGACGGCGTACCGGGACGAGGCCGGGCAGATGACCACTTTCCGCTGGAGCGATGAAGAGCGGTTACTGCTGGGGATGACGGACGCGCAGGGCGGCAAATGGCGTTATGTCTATGACCGTCTCGGCCACCTGACGGAGACGCATGACCCGCTGGGCCGGGTTGAGCAGACGCAGTGGCATCCGGTGTGGCACCAGCCGGAAACGGAGGTGGATGCCGCGGGGGCGGCGTGGCGTTATGAGTATGATGAGCGGGGCAACCTGCAGGCGGTCAGCGACCCGCTGCACCAGCGCACGGTATACGGGTATGACCGGCACGGCCAGGTGGTGCGGATAACCGACGCGCGGGGCGGAGATAAATACCTG
The DNA here is from genome assembly GCF_046551895.1 of Salmonella sp. SAL03688. Taxonomy (NCBI): domain Bacteria; kingdom Pseudomonadati; phylum Pseudomonadota; class Gammaproteobacteria; order Enterobacterales; family Enterobacteriaceae; genus Salmonella; species Salmonella sp. SAL03688. Next base: position 178,342 of record NZ_JBGDVI010000007.1, on the reverse strand, counting down.
CAGTGGAACGAAGACGGGCAGCTTATGCGCCACACGGACTGTTCTGGCTCGCAGACGGCATGGTTTTATGATGAACGCACGCGGCTGGAAAGGGTGACGGACGCGGAGAGTAACAGTACGCGTTACAGCTATGACGGCAACGGACATCTGACGGAGGTCATGTTCGCGGACGGGCGTACGGAGCGTTACCAGCCGGATGCGGCGGGACGGCTGGTGAAATACACCAGCCCGGCGGGGCAGATAACACGCTGGCAGCGGGACGGCCAGGGGCGGGTGCGCAGGCAGACGGATGCGACGGGGCGCAGGACGGCGTATGAGTACGACGCTTACGGGCGGCTGACCACGCTCACGAACGAGAACGGGGAAAGCTACCGGTTCCGGTACGATGTTCTGGACCGGGTGACGGAACAGACGGACCCCGGCGGCAGCCGCCGGGTATACGGGTATAACGCGCTGAATGCGGTGACGGCAGTGATATACGGCGGGGAGCGCGGGGGCGAAATCCGCCACGGTCTGGAGCGTGATGCGGCGGGGAGGCTGACGGCGAAAACCACGCCGGAGACGCGCACGGAATACCGGTACGACGCGGCGGACCGTCTGCTGGAAATCCGCCGCAGGCAGCATGATGCGGCGGAAGGCGGAGAGCCGGAAGTTATCCGGTTCAGCTACGACAGTGCGGGTAACCTGCTGAGCGAGGAGACGGCGCAGGGCGTGCTGCAGCACCGGTACGATGTTCAGGGCAACCGCACAGAAACGCAGATGCCGGACGGGCGGACGCTGCGGTACCTGTACTACGGGAGCGGCCATCTCCAGCAAATCAACCTGGGGCGTGATGTCATCAGCGAGTTCACGCGCGACCACCTGCACCGTGAGGTGCAGCGGAGCCAGGGGCGGCTGGACACGCGGCGGATGTACGACCGGACGGGCCGGTTAACGCGGAAACTGACCTGTAAAGGAATGCGCGGTGTGGTGCCGGAGACGTTTATTGACCGGGAATATGCGTACAGCGGCCAGGATGAGCTGCTGAAAAAGCGGCACAGCCGGCAGGGGGTGACGGATTATTTTTACGACACGACGGGGCGCATCACGGCGTGCCGGAATGAGGCATACCTGGACAGCTGGCAGTACGACGCGGCGGCGAACCTGCTGGACAGGCGGCAGGGAGAGACCGCGCAGGCGGGTGCAGGCAGCGTGGTGCCGTTCAACCGGATAACGTCATACCGTGGGCTGCATTACCGTTACGATGAATATGGCCGGGTGGTGGAAAAGCGGGGCCGCAACGGCACGCAGCACTACCGCTGGGACGCGGAGCACCGGCTGACGGAAGTGGCGGTCATCCGGGGGAGCACCGTACGGCGTTACGGGTACGTGTACGACGCGCCGGGCAGGCGGGTGGAGAAGCACGAGCTGGATGCGGAAGGAAAGCCGTATAACCGGACGACGTTTTTATGGGACGGAATGCGGCTGGCACAGGAGTGCAGGCTGGGAAGAAGCAGCAGCCTGTATATCTACAGCGACCAGGGGAGCCACGAGCCGCTGGCGCGGGTGGACAGGGCGGCGCCGGGCGAAGCGGATGAGGTGCTGTATTACCATACGGACGTAAACGGCGCGCCGGAGGAGATGACGGACGGCGGGGGCAATATTGTCTGGGAAGCGGGCTATCAGGTATGGGGGAACCTGACGCATGAAAAAGAAACCCGGCCCGTACAGCAGAACCTGCGTTTCCAGGGGCAATATCTGGACAGGGAAACGGGGCTGCATTACAATTTGTACAGATTTTATGATCCGGATATCGGGAAGTTTATATCGGGCGATCCAATCTCGCTGAAGGGTGGAATAAACTTATATGCGTATGCACCGAATCCGTTAAGCTGGATCGATCCGTTAGGTCTTAAATGCTGGGATTCAGCCAGACGTGATTACTGGAAAGCAGAAGCTAAAGCTGCGCCAAAGGGCATGTATTCACCAGTAAATATGTTAAGAATGCGTTTAGGATTGGCTCCAAAAATAAGAGTTAGAGAGTTTCACTTTAAAACTCGAACAGAAAGGGTAAGAAATGTGTCATTGGAGTTGAACCATCGTCATTGGCCTCAACGTGATGGTAAGCATGTGGATATTCCATATAATCTTGAGAAAGTTACGCCCTGGGAACATGCCGCTAAGGATCCCTATAGATATCCGGGTAGTGAGTTACTTGAAATATTACAAGGTATTGGAAACTATAAGGGATTTTAAAATGAAACTAACTGAATTTATGCGATCAGATTTTTATTTGAGTTATCTTGATGATTTAGATAAGAAAATGCCAGTTAAAATTGATCGCGTCTCAATAGTGCAAGATATTATTCTAAAAATAGAACTAGATTCTTTAAATTATGCATCATTGACCTTATGTGATATAAAATGGCTAATTGAAAATTACAGATTTAAAACAATGCATTATATATTGAAAAAACAAGTAAAATATACTGAACCAGATGGCGGCAAGGATAATATTGTCAATCTAGCACCTAAGGTAAATTTTCCTATTGGTCATCTGATTGAATATTATTTATTATCGAAAAGACCGAGTGATTTGCTTGAGTATGTAAAAAAAATTCGGATTCCCGGCCCTAATAAATATGTAAAGGAAATTGAAAAGATATTTTCTGAAATACAAGAATCATAAGTTAAAAAGCCGGAAAGAAAATTAAATCTTCCCGGCTTTTTGTTTATTTAATCCCCGTTCAGTCCACTAAACAATCATGTCCCACATCCCCTTAACTACCTGTTCAGCCTGATAAAGCTGTTCGCACAGCTTCTGCACCTCGTTACCGTCCGCCATTAGCACAATACACCCGTCCGAAATCTTCACCGTCACGCTGCGCCCGGTCTCAAATCCCGCTTCTTCCTGGCAGTCGCCGCTGGGGATTTGTGAGTAACAGGCGGTCATGCAGGTTTCGCTGTTGATGTGGCGGACGCTGACGCCGGAGGCATTCATATTTGCTGACTAAATAAATTCTTATTTATCCGCCGGATGCTGGCTGATTGTGGAGCTCAGGGTGAGTGAGTATGGGCGCGACATCCTGGCACCGCGCCTCCCTCTCCCCGGCCAGTACCGGGCGGTGATGAGCAACCGGCTACCGGGGCCGTATTTTGACGATGAAACGGGCCTGCATTAAAATCTGTTCAGATATTATGCACCGGAGTGTGGCAGGTTCGTCAGTCAGGCCCGACAGGGCTGAAAGGGGGATTAAATCCTTACCACTATCCGTTGAATCCCGTCATAGATATAGATTCGCTGGGATTGTTTACATGTGAAATATGTAGTCGCATGATAGATGAGACTAATAATAGTCTGGATAGTCTTCCATTTAATCCGGCAAAAATGTTAACGGCTAGTTTAAATATAGCTAATTCTGCAAGATTGCACACAAGTGGGGTAGCCAAACTCGGGATAGGTATTGCTGCTGATGGATTTATTACATTGTCTCCAGTGGGCAATGTTTCTCTGGCAGGGGGGAATATCACATTAGCAACTGCTTCATATAACAGGGCAAATTTATGATTATCAGAATCACTTAATGAAACCGACAAGGATAGGTGCTGCAAAAATTTATTAGGTGTATTGCCTTATAGTGAACAGTTTGACGATCCAGATGAGCCATCAATTAGCGATGTGTATAAAGAGAAATTCCATAACATGATGGATTCTCCAATGAATTTCATCAAAAAGATAGGGACATTGATGTTTGATGAATATGATTAATAAAATATCCATGTTGATCTTTATTATTGGAAGTGTAATCGCGATAATATGGATGTTATATGCCACTTTATCGAAAAGAGGGATGTTTAGAGATAATCTTAAAAAAATAATCAAGATAATATGTGATTTATTTTGGGGGATAGGCTGATAACTCTGAGTAAAGAATATCAGAGACTGTACATGAAATTATTAATCCTTCGTTGAATAAAAGCCGGGAAATCATTATGGGCGGATAACCGCATCACGGAAGATATGCAGTAACTGTACCGGTATGACCGTTACGGGAGGCTGACGCCAGAGCAGATGGCGGGGTAACTGGAGCCGGAGTACACACCCCAAAGGAAAGAGAGGTTTGTGCGTATTATTCATTGTGTGATCATAGCGGTACAGGTACTTCTGCTGGTTTGTTATTCACACTATCAGCCCCTGATGCTGATTTATCACCAGGAATATCAGAGTCTGGAGGGGATTCTTATGGGGCACTTCTTGCGGGAGTGGCTTATACAGATGCTCGTAATAAAAATGATAGTTATAAATATACAAAAGGTGTGAGTATGGGACCCGGATTTGGAGACTGGGGGGAACTCACATGCTCCCGGCATTCGAGGTGTCTATCGGAGATTTTCGATCTGATGGATAAGGAATATGATTGGTTATCAGGTGAATTCAAGTGAAAAGAAATAGATTTTTTCTATCGTTACTATTTATGGTGTTGATTGTGTTGTTCGTTATTCTATTTTTTACATGGTTAGGTAGAGAGAATATTAAAAATGATAGCGCTATTCGAGAAGTTGCGAAAGAAGAAGTTGATAAGCTTTTTTCTCTTTATAATAAAGGGGAGTATGCTGAGATATATGATTTGTCATGTGACTCTTTCAAAAATGCCTCTGCGAGAAAAGATTTTTTAACAGTTATGGGAACTAAAATGAAAATACTCGGTGAATTTAAAGGGCGAAAACTTCAATATAGTAATGTCATTAATTCAAAATCCGTGGGGTTATATTATAGAGTGGACTATATTAACTATTCTTTAATTGAAGAATTTAACTATATTAAAAATGATGGACAAAAAATATGCTTGCAAGCAATGTATACGGATGATGCGGGGAAACATGGGGAGGTAATTAAATTACATTAATGTGTGATAACTCCAGTTAGAACCTATCCCAATGCGATGAAGAATTGGGGCTGTATTATAACTAGCGCCGTTTCTATAATCCGGGACTGGGAAGGTATATTACGTAGATCCAATAGGGCTGAAAGGGGGATGGACCGATATTATTATCCTCTGAATCCTATTACAGATAGTGATCTTCTTGGTCTTATTACTTGTGGTACTGATAGAGATGATCCTGGCAAGTTATTAAGATGAAAAATGGTTGAAAATAATTGCGTTAGTGAATGCTCATTTATGTCTTTACCTACAAAAAGTAACGGATTTGCTTGCTGGAATTGTGTTAACGAATGCAAATAAAATCAAGGCTGTTGATGTTTTTACTACAGGAATAAGTATGGTTAACGATAAGGATACAGCTATATTAATTAGTGATTTAATGTTGAGATTCGGTAAGGAACTTGATGAATCTGTTGCTGTTGTTCAGTCCCGTTGTGATGAGGATGAATTTAAGGTATATCGAGAAGCGGTTGGTTTGATCATGGGTGAAATGCTTATTAAAATAATGAATCCATTATATGAAAAACATCCAGAAATAAAACCAAAAGGATTGAAATAAAACATCTGGAACCGGATGAATAATGTGTAAAAGCCGGAGGGGTTATCTTTTCCCGGCTTTTTATTATCAATTACTCATTAACTCCTGTTCCGTTCTTTTGCGTTTAATCACCGGAATATCTCCGGTATTGTTCAGCGCCCCGGAAATGTTTTTAACCACTGTTCTGCACTCCGTTTATTAATGCGGGTTACGCCCATCCCTTCAATACAGCCAAAGAGTCCGTGGGTATGCTGCGGCGTGATCACGATGCAATCCCTCATTACCCGCACCTTGACGGGCATCCCGTTAATAAACCCCGCCTGCGGCATCCATTCACCGTACAAACGAACTGAAAGTCTCTCAATGCGTGAGTATGTAAGTATCCCGCATAATCGAGCCATTCACATTTAGAGATCATCCGACATAATCAATATGCCAACGCAGGAGATCGCTGTGCGTAAAGCCCGTATTACTGCGCACCAGATCATCGCTGTGATTAGATCAGTCGAATCCGGACAGACTGTTAAAGATGTCTACCGGGAGGCCGGTATTTCTGAAGCCACCAGGGACAACTGGAGGTCTGGATACGGCGGCAGGGATACGCGTGGAATCACAAAAGGCTCCACCGTATTTACTGTCTGCTCAAGCTGAATTTTCGCCGTAAGGGTAAACAACGGCTGCCGGTACGCAATCCCTCGCCACTGGTCACGCCGGAAGCGCTGAACCAGAGCTGGTTTATGGGCGTCGTTTTCGCACGTTCAATGTTGTTGATGACTGTAATCGTAAAGCGTTGTCGATAGAAATCGATCTGAATCTGCCAGCTCTGCGAGTGGTCCGTGTACTCGACAGGATTACAGCAACCGCGGTTATCTGGCCATGCTGCGTATGGATAAGGGACCGGAATTTATCTCGCTGGCACTGGCTGAATGGGCAAAGAAACATGCAGTAAAGCTGGCGTTTATCCAGCCGGGTAAGCCGAAGAAAAACGTTTTCATCACGCGCTTTAACCGGACATACCGTACAGAAATACTCAATTCTTATCTGTTCAGAACGCTGAATGAGGTGCGGGAAATTGCGGATAAAGGTTTATCAGAATATAACTGCGAACGTCCATATGAATCGCGGAACAATATGATGCCGGAGGAATACCGCCAATAACGTTATCTGGCCGGAATCTTAAAAATGCATGGAACTAAAACGGGTCTATTTACAGGGGCACCTGCGATGAATTTCGCTGCACTGAAAAGCGATACCGGATGAGAGCTGCTTCAAATTAATGTGCCATGTTCACGGGGAGGTGGTGCGACGTTTGCATAATCCAGCAAGAACTGAAAGGAAGGGGAGAGCTTTTTCATGCCTGTATAATCAGTCTGGCCTGTGTCAGTCAGCTCTTAGTGTTGAGACTCTCGTTGGAGCGTTATAATTGCTTTTCCGTTTCGGAAAACAAGATTTTCCATTAAAGATCTTCCCTGCGAGGAAAAGTTAACTAATAATCTTACCGTCGAGTTAGGAGATGTATGTTTAAATATAAACAATGTTGCAACGATGCCTGATAATTATCCTCTCTTCGAAGATAAGTTTCCCACACCCAGTGTGGTGGGTGTCATTGTAATGTTATCACTTGAATGTAAATGGAAGGTATAGTTGCTTTTTGACTAGTATTCTATTCCACCCTGACAACACGATGTTAACATCAACACTGTTTATATTGGCAATAACGCAATTTTTTTCAGATTAAGAGGTGCTCTGATATATAGATTTTTATAACATTACTTATTTGAATTGGTAACAAACACCAATAAGTACAAGCTGTTATTACCAGCCACGGATCTTTCCATACGGTAAGATTTGTTATTGCATCATAACATTCTGGATGTGCGATTTTAACTTAGTTTTAAAGAGGTTTATTTTCAATGAAAAACGTAAAAAAATTAATTATCGCAAGTGCATTAAGCATTATGGCTGCTAGTTGTTATGCCGGCTCGCTCGTGCCGAATACAAGCACTGGCGTGTCGGCGGATGTAAATTTCAGTAATCCTGGACAACTACAAGCACAGCTTACTCCAGTGTCTGGCTTGGTGGCAGGGCCTCATAAGGGTGATGAGGCTATTGCTATGCTTTCGGTAAGCGGTTCGAGCAAACAATACGCGGTAACGGGAGATTATTCTAAACCTGAAGTAGTGGGCAACGACAGCGATGTGTGGACGGTAACTGGTAAAGGTGGTAATACCATTAAAGTTAACTTTGGGGGGGTAGGCTGTGCCAATAAAGGTTCATTAGTGGATGGTGCTTCGCATAAGTGGTGGGTATATAACATGGCAGATAAAGTCGCTGTGAAATTGTCTGGATCACAAACGGTAAAGGCTGATACTTATCCAGTGACGCTAAACATAGCGGCGTATCAAGCTTAATAGTAAACAACTTTTATTGCGCCTTATTAAGGCGCAATAAATATCAAGTCATACATTTTTTTATAACTTGTAATATGAAAATTATTAGTTTTGGTGTAATGGCGGCTGTTTTATTCGTCTCTAATTCTATAACTCCTCCAGTGTATGCCTCTGAGCAGAAATTAAATTTAAACGCTAAATCATTCAGCGTGAAGCTGGGGGCTACACGGGTGATTTATCACGCTGGTACAGCTGGAGCCACGCTCTCGGTGAGCAACCCGCAGAATTACCCTATTTTGGTTCAGTCTTCAGTCAAAGCAGCAGACAAAAGTTCGCCTGCTCCCTTTTTGGTGATGCCGCCTCTATTTCGTTTAGAAGCGAACCAGCAGAGTCAACTGCGTATTGTCCGTACTGGTGGTGACATGCCAACGGATCGTGAAACTTTACAGTGGGTCTGTGTAAAGGCGGTACCACCCGAAAATGAACCGTCGGATACACAGGCTAAGGGCGCGACCCTTGACCTCAATTTGTCCATCAACGTCTGTGATAAGCTGATTTTCCGCCCGGATGCCGTGAAGGGGACGCCGGAAGATGTTGCAGGAAATTTAAGATGGGTGGAGACGGGCAACAAACTTAAGGTGGAGAACCCCACCCCGTTTTACATGAATTTAGCCTCCGTCACAGTAGGGGGAAAGCCCATTACAGGGCTTGAGTATATCCCCCCCTTTGCTGACAAAACACTAAATATGCCAGGTGGCACTCGTGGTGATATCGAGTGGAGCGTTATTACAGACTTTGGTGGTGAAAGTCATCCGTTCCACTACGTCCTTAAATAAATCTAGGGGCTTAGCGGCAGAATATGAAGTTCAAACATCCTGCCTTGCTACTGTTTATCGCGGGAGTAGTTCACTGCGCAAATGCGCACGCTTACACATTCGATGCATCGATGTTGGGCGATGCAGCGAAAGGGGTTGATATGTCGCTCTTTAACCAGGGGGTACAACAGCCAGGGACTTATCGCGTGGACGTGATGGTGAATGGTAAACGTGTCGACACCCGTGATGTGGTGTTCAAATTGGAAAAGGATGGGCAAGGAACGCCTTTTCTGGCTCCTTGTTTGACGGTCAGTCAGCTTTCACGCTACGGCGTAAAAACGGAAGATTACCCTCAGTTGTGGAAAGCAGCAAAGACCCCAGATGAGTGTGCGGATCTGAGCGCCATTCCACAGGCTAAAGCGGTACTGGATATCAATAATCAGCAACTGCAACTGAGTATTCCTCAGGTGGCGTTGCGTACGAAATTTAAGGGGATCGCTCCTGAAGATCTCTGGGATGATGGTATTCCGGCGTTTCTGATGAACTACAGTGCGAGGACAACGCAGACGGATTACAAAATGGATATGGAGAGGCGTGACAACTCTTCCTGGGTACAACTGCAACCGGGAATCAATATAGGTGCGTGGCGTGTCCGCAATGCGACCAGCTGGCAGCGGAGTAGTCAACTGTCGGGGACGTGGCAGGCAGCATATACCTATGCTGAGCGTGGACTGTACTCACTAAAAAGTCGTCTGACTCTGGGGCAAAAGTCTTCGCAGGGGGAGATATTTGATAGTGTGCCATTTACCGGTGTGATGTTGGCATCGGATGACAACATGGTGCCCTACAGTGAGCGGCAGTTTGCTCCGGTAGTGCGTGGGATTGCCCGCACGCAGGCTCGGGTGGAGGTCAAACAGAATGGTTACACCATTTACAACACCACTGTGGCGCCCGGACCGTTTGCACTGCGGGATCTGTCGGTAACAGACAGTAGTGGTGATCTGCATGTCACCGTGTGGGAGGCCGATGGCAGTACACAAATGTTTGTGGTGCCGTATCAGACCCCGGCGATAGCACTGCACCAGGGATATTTGAAGTACAGCCTGTTGGCGGGCCGATACCGATCGTCAGACTCTGCAACGGATAAGGCGCAGATCGCGCAGGCTACGTTGATGTATGGTCTGCCGTGGAATCTCACTGCATACGGCGGTATACAGAGTGCAACGCACTATCAAGCTGCATTGCTTGGTTTGGGGGGATCTCTCGGGCGGTGGGGGAGTTTATCTGTCGATGGAAGCGACACACACAGTCAGCGTCAGGGGGAGGCGGTACAGCAAGGAGCCTCCTGGCGACTGCGTTACAGCAACCAGCTGACTGCGACGGGGACAAATTTTTTTCTGACGAGATGGCAGTATGCCTCGCAGGGCTATAACACCCTATCCGATGTGCTCGACAGTTATCGACATAATGGCAACCGTCTATGGTCGTGGCGGGAAAATTTGCAGCCGAGCTCGCGTACTACCCTGATGTTGAGTCAGTCATGGGGGAGGCATTTGGGCAATCTGAGTTTAACCGGTTCCCGTACCGACTGGCGTAATCGCCCCGGTCATGATGACAGCTACGGACTGAGTTGGGGAACCTCTATCGGAGGGGGCTCGCTGTCATTGAACTGGAATCAAAACAGGACGCTGTGGCGCAATGGCGCGCACCGTAAAGAGAACATAGCCAGCCTGTGGTTCAGTATGCCATTAAGCCGCTGGACGGGGAATAATGTAAGTGCTAGTTGGCAGATGACTTCACCATCACACGGTGGTCAGACGCAACAAGTGGGGGTCAACGGAGAGGCATTCAGTCAGCAACTGGATTGGGAGGTGCGTCAGAGTTACCGTGCCGATGCCCCGCCAGGTGGTGGTAATAACAGCGCATTGCACTTGGCATGGAATGGGGCTTACGGCCTGTTAGGTGGTGACTATAGCTACAGCCGGGCGATGCGCCAGATGGGAGTCAATATCGCGGGAGGTATAGTTATCCACCATCATGGTGTGACGCTGGGGCAACCTTTGCAAGGCTCAGTGGCGCTGGTTGAAGCGCCAGGGGCCTCGGGGGTGCCAGTTGGCGACTGGCCTGGCGTTAAGACGGATTTTCGTGGCGACACCACAGTGGGCAACCTGAACGTCTATCAGGAGAATACAGTCAGCCTCGATCCGTCGCGACTACCGGATGACGCAGAGGTCACACAAACCGATGTGCGCGTGGTGCCAACCGAAGGGGCGGTGGTGGAAGCGAAGTTTCACACTCGCATCGGGGCCAGGGCACTGATGACGCTGAAACGGGAAGATGGTAGCGCCATTCCTTTCGGGGCGCAGGTTACAGTCAATGGGCAGGATGGCAGTGCTGCTCTGGTGGATACTGATAGCCAGGTTTATCTCACTGGTTTGGCGGATAAGGGCGAACTGACGGTGAAATGGGGAGCACAGCAATGTCGGGTTAACTACCAGCTACCTGCCCACAAGGGAATCGCGGGCTTGTATCAAATGAGCGGTCTCTGCAGATAGCCGATTCTGAAGGAGAGAATAATGTGGATGAAAATACAGCGAGTGAAAACGGTTATCTATAGCGTAAGCTTACTGGTCGCTGCCAGTAGCTTGATGCCGATAGCGAACGCCGCAGAAAAACTTCAGACAACGCTACGTGTAGGGACTTACTTTCGGGCCGGGCACGTGCCAGATGGGATGGTGCTTGCGCAAGGCTGGGTGACTTATCACGGCAGTCACAGCGGGTTTCGGGTATGGAGCGATGAGCAAAAGGCGGGTAACACGCCTACCGTATTGCTGCTGAGCGGGCAACAGGATCCTCGCCATCACATTCAGGTTCGCCTGGAGGGCGAGGGGTGGCAACCAGATACGGTGAGTGGTCGTGGCGCCATTTTAAGAACCGCTGCAGATAACGCCAGTTTCAGTGTGGTCGTTGATGGCAATCAGGAAGTGCCTGCGGACACCTGGACGCTGGATTTTAAGGCCTGTGCATTGGCGCAGGAGGATACGTAGCCGTCTGTTCCACTCATACTTCCTGTATCAGTGAATAAGGCGAATACTGTATATCAGGTTCGAGGATGTATTGAAAATTTACTCAAGGCAAATATGGTTAGCAATCTTCATTGCAGAAAAATCAATTGCTGATTGATTTTAAAATCTGAAATTCATCTTTTTTTGTAGGGAGAGGAATATTATGTTTCGTAAAATAATTTAACGGACACTGATGCCTTTATTATTTTCTGTTTTGTGGATTTGTTTGATTCACTCTTTTGTGAGCGGGGCTTTATAAGCCCTTAGTATAAGGTTTGTTTATCTGTCAGGTATTCATATGTGATATTTAAGATTTTATGTTTAGGGGGCTTTTTCTTGTCCCCTCAGGCGTAAAAATAATTTATTTTTTACATAAAGGAATAAAGCATATGTCTTATGCACGACATTTACCGGTATTAATGTATCACCATGTCAGTGATAAACCCGGACAGATAACCTTATCTCCCCGTACGTTCCGGGCGCAGATGAAATGGCTGGCTGAATCTGGCTGGAAAACCGTTACTGCTGCAGAGGTGGAAGCTTTTTATCATGGTGCAAGATTGCCTCGTAAAAGCGTCATGCTGACCTTTGATGGCGGCTGGCTGGATAACTGGTTGCAGGTTTTTCCGGTGCTGCAGGAGTTTAATCTGCATGCGCATCTCTTTCTTGTGACCAGTTTGATCAGTGACGGACCGGTCCGTATTCCTGCAGGCGAACCGGTGTACTCTCATGATGAGTGTCAGATGCTGGTTAAACAAGGCCGGGCTGATGAGGTCATGCTGCGCTGGTCAGAGGTCCGGGAGATGCACCTCAGTGGCCTTGTTGAGTTTCACTCGCACACGCACACCCACCGACGCTGGGACCAGAAACCTGTGTCCCGTAATCCGTCGGATTTGCTTCGTGTCGATATTCTTCTTAGTCGTAAGCGGATGAGGGAGATGCTGGGTTATTGCAGTCAGCATCTGTGCTGGCCTGAGGGCTGGTATTGTTCTGACTATATTCATGTGGCTGAAGAGCTGGGGTTCACATACCTGTATACCACAGAAAGGCGTATGAACAATCCAGTCATCGGTTCACAGCGTATTGGTCGTATCAACACAAAGGAGCGAAAGAATGTGGGCTGGCTGAAACGTCGTCTGTTTTATCACACCACGCCCGGATTTTCTTCGCTGCTGGCCCGGCATAAGGGGGCACGTCGGATAGCTGACTGAGCCGGAGACCAGGATGAAAGTGCTGCATACCGAATCCTCCCCCATCATCGGCGGGCAGGGATTGTAGGCTATATCCCAAATGATGGTGCTGATTTTGAGCAGAAATAAGATAACACCGGAGGCCGTGATAGACCCGGTTGCGCAGAATCTGGAGGCAGCAGGTCACTGGCGCAGGGCTTCTACCCGCTGGCTTTTGGTCATGGGAGATTTTGAATGTACAGAGGCCCAGCGGGAGTGGTTGTTGTTGCGCCGGAATTATTGCCTTGCGCAGATATCTTCCCCTGGCACCAGTAAAGCTGGATATCAGCGACGTGACGAAATGAGAGGAGCCTGCACATAGGTTTATGTTTTGAGTAAGCGTCTTATTTAAACCGTCTGTTCTGTTTCCTCCACTTTCACAAATAATGTCGAACCGGGTGGGGGGGACTCAAGTAAGAATAATCTGGCGATGTTTTGCTTGTTTCCACGGGATACTTTGTTAGGTGAACGATACAATTAATGCGTTCCAGACTGCGTCACAGAAAAGGACAATGCCTTTGCAGAACGGGCGCATGACAATGAACCACTTTATTATTGGTATCTGGTTCGGCGACAACCTTGACGATCACTTCCGAGATAGGGTATTTACACTGAGTGGTAAACAGGTTCAATTAGTAACCGGAGATGGATGCAAAATCATGATCGATTCAGATGCTATTTTGCAGCCAATAGATTTTTTATTAAGATGATATCAAGGACATTGAGGCACACAATGACGCATCAGTAAGTCGTTGATAGCTCATTTGATATAAGAATTTCTTTTATCAACGGAAGATAATGATGGAACTGATCAATAATCGTGGTATGCGAGACTGGATGATATTTATTAAAGTGGCGGAAGTAGGGAATCTTTCCCGGGCTGCACGGGAATTAGATATTAGCATTTCTGCTGTCAGTAAATCGCTTAGCCGCCTTGAGAATTCTATTGAGGTTACTTTACTTCGGCGCGATTCACATCACTTAGAACTGACTGGAGCTGGTCAGACAGCCTATGCAAGCATGAAAAGGATAACATCTTCCTTTCAGTCCTTGCTGGATGAATTGCGAAATCCGGATAAAATTATCAGAGGAAGTATAAAATTTTCGGCTCCGGCTATTGTCTGTGAGTTTCTTGCCAATAAGTGGATATGGGAATTTACAGCTAGCTATCCGGATACAAAAATCTACCTGGATTCACGAGAGCGTAGCGATTTTTTTAGTAAATCCCTGGAGTTTGATGAGCTGGTTTTTAAAAGTGGCATAATCGAAAGTGAGGATCTCGTGTATCGAAAGATAAGCCCTTTAAAGTTGGTTCTTTGTGCGAGTCCGAAATATATCAGAAAATATGGCAGGATCTCACATCCTGGCGATTTGGAAAATCACATTATTGTGGGTCTTCACAACCATGGTCTTTCCGGACCTCTTACTCTTTTCCGTCAAGATGAATCATACACTATTAGTGGCGCTGTTAATGTTCATTTATCTTCCAATAATCTTTTGAGTGTTCTTAATTTGGTTTTAGAAGGAAAGGGTATCAACCTCATGACTCCGGCTTGGCTTGCCACCAAATACTTAAAAAATAATGAACTTGAAATTATACTTCCTGAATGGAGGGTTCCAGATCTCCCCATTTATCTTGTATGGCGTCATCGTCAGTATTATTCTCCTTTATTTCAACGCTTTCTGTCTTTTATTGAAGATAAATGGAATAATCGCCCACAAATTGATTTTCTGAATGATGATTAACCCGTTTGGAATGGTTTTGATACGTTCCTGACTTAAACCCACATGATGATGACTGAATTGAGGCATCGAGATATGCGACTGGTCAGCCAGTCGTCTTTTGACGATGCCCAATACAAAACATGATGCCGACTGACGGAAATGATAATACCCGGAAACAGGACGGGGCTGTTTTTGGGCAGCCGGAAGTTAAGCCCATACCAGAAACGTTGCAGTGTACTGAAAAATGGCGCCAGGTTGCACCTGTTCAACGATTTTCTGAAGGCGCAGGAGTATTTATTACTGATATCCTCCATTGCGCCTTCGGGAACCCACAGGACCAGCTATTTTACCAATAGTGTTTAAAAGGCGTAAGTAATGCCGAGCATGAAGTCATTGGAGGCAGCCTTTGTGTCTGCATCATAAGCGGTATGTTCATCACCAGCATAGTGATTTTTTGAAATGCTTACTTTGCCAGCATTAATGTATTTATAACTGGCGTCAATCATAATATTATCTGTTACAGCATATTTTGCACCGATACCTGCGCCCCAGGCAAAGTTATTTTTTGAAGCAGACAGAGTTTCATTAATATCAAAACCAACAGGAATGGTGTTATTACTTAGCTTCACATGAGCGAGGCCAACGCCTGCGCTGATATAGGGAGTAAATGCCGTACTATTGTGAAAATCATAATAGCCATTAACCATGTAAGTGGTCATTCGGACCTGATTTTTTACATTTATGTGTACTGGATCACCAAATGCAATAATATCCTGCCCGCCTTTAGCATCCGTCTCACCTCTGAAAGTGGTATCCAGTTCTAAACGTACTGGAAGCTGGAATGGATCATAAAAGTCATAACCGATAGCAACCCCGCCGCCAAAAACGCCTTTGGTACGGTCAGGTAACGTTGCATGACCATTGACTATCTCATCCTGGCTGAAGGTTGAGTTGATTCCATAGACATTGACTACGGATGTCCCCGCTTTCCCGGTGATATAGATCCCTTCTTTTGCTGATGCAGTAGCGGACCAGGCTACCACAAGGGGAATGATGCAGACTGCGAAAAAGTTTTTCATTTCAGAACCTGCCTTAATATTGGGCTAAAAGACAAGTTTCACGGTATAGGGTGTGATATAACGATTACATAAACGAAGCCCAAAAAACGGTCTATTGTAACGCTGGGTTTTCTGTAAGCGGGTAAAAAATGAGATGAAAATATTAAATAACAATACGATAATCGTCGGTATGGAAATCCATCTCCTCGCCAAATTGCCCCACGTATGCCAGCCCCATGTACGGCTTCACTTCTACGTTATGTAACGGGTAGTGTGAGATAGAGCGATGCTGTAAGAAAAAGATGAAGTTGTACCCGACCTGGATAAAGCCCGTTATCCAGGAATAACGGGCAAAAATATTTACTCAAGTGCCTGGGCGAGATCTTGTTGTACCTGTTGACGCTGTTCTGGTGTTAAGACTTTGCTTAAATCAAAATAATATTTAACCCGATAATAGCGAGCCTGTTGTTCTATGTTACTGAAGGCTGCAAGCTGCTGTTTTACGGCGGCGTCATCCCATTTACCGGATTTAATCACCTCTATCAGCGCACCGTCTTTAATTCCCTTCATAGAAATCTGACTGACGTCGGTTTCCAGTTGTTGGTGAAGTTTTTTGATCCGGGTAATCTGATCGTTTGTCAGCTTCAGATGCTGGACAATAGGATCCTGGGCGGGCAGGGGAGGATTGGGGACAGCGGTGGCGAAAGCGCCAAAAGAAACGCCCGCCAGAGTCGCTGCCAGTAAAGTTGTGCGTACAAAGTTTTTCATGAAGATATCCTGATAAGGGAGTGATTAACCGTTTTTATTACCCACGAATGGCGAGCAATTATCTTAGAGCCTATCCCATTAGGGCTATTTTACTTGCCATTTTGGACCTGGGCAGTGCTCAAAATCCTCACGTACTACGTGTACGCTCCGGTTTTTGCGCGCTGTCCGTGTCCAAACTGGCTGCGCCAATAACGCCTGGTGGGATAGGCTCTTAGTCAGAATACGTTGCCTGCCACATTACGCCACGCGAATTTGTTTTACGGAGAGTTACGGAGTGAAACAATCCCGCCGCGGTGAGCGGCAGGTTGCTTACAAGGTGAATGGATCGGCATCGCGCCAGGCTGGAAATTTTTCGCGATAGTCCTGCAAGGCGACGAGAGAAAGATCGGCATCGATACGTGTCGCCTGGTGTGGTTCGGCGGTGGCGATAATGTCGCCCTGGGGATTAATGATCCGGCTATCGCCGCGATAATGTAACCCGTTGCCATCGGTGCCAACCCGGTTGCAGCCTGCGACATAAGCCTGATTTTCAATAGCGCGCGCCGTCAGTAATGTTTGCCAGTGTAGCGAGCGCGGCGCGGGCCAGTTCGCTACATACAGCGCCAGATCGTAATCATTGCGGTTGCGTGACCATATCGGAAAGCGCAGATCGTAACAGATCAGCGGCAGAATGCGCCAACCGCGCCACTGCACGATGATGCGTTTATCGCCTGCGGCATAATGTTGATGTTCATCCGCCATACGAAACAGATGGCGCTTATCATAGAGATGAACCTTGCCTTCCGGTTCAACCAGTAAGAAGCGATTTACGGCGCCGCGCTCAGTTTGTAGCGCCGCGCTGCCGGCAATCAGAGCGTCAGTTTGTCGGGCTTTGGCCTGCATCCACGTAATCACGCTATCTTGCGAAAGTGAGTTATTAGCGGCCTCCATCGCAAAGCCGGTGGTAAACATTTCAGGCAGAACAATCACATCCCGGCCAGATACGAGCTCTAGCTGTCTGTCAAAATGACGCAGGTTTGCCGGGCCGTCCATCCAGACTAAAGGTTGTTGCAACAGAGTAATTTTCAAACCAGACACGATCGGAGCTCCTCATTGAACAGCGTCTTTACACTGTAGCATGAGCAATAATAAAAAAGCGGCAAGAAAAAGCCCCGCGAAAGCGGGGCAGGAAAGAGGCGAGACTGATTATGCGGCTTCGACTTTACGCACTTTCTCCGGCAGCTTTACCGGTTTGGTCGCCAGTGCTTCAGGTTCAAAATCATCAACGTTGATACTGCGCAGGCGGCTCTCTTCCGCTTTCGCCAGAATGGCGGCTTCATCTTTATCTATAAGCCCTTTCGTCAGCGCATTGCGCGCCAGTTCATCCAGACGAGTAAACGGCAGATTTTTACCCAGTTCTTTGCAGATGCGCTGGTGGATAGGGTCGGCAGCGATGACATCACGCAGCGCTTCTTCCAGTAAACCGACCGGATTATGTTCGGCGGGCGTCAGATACTGACCGCGCCCAATGCGTGAACGTGTGGCGTTCGGCACCTGCAGGATCTTCGCCACGGCGTGATCCAGCTTATCAGACGGCGCCAGATAATGACGGCCAGTCGGGAAGATCATCGCGGTGAGCAATCCGGCCACGACGCGGTTCGGGAAGTTCTGCAGCAGATCGTCCATCGCTTGTTCAGCACGATACAGCGCATCCTGTACGCCCCAGTGCACCAGCGGCAGGTCGGCTTCGTGGCGACCTTCGTCGTCGTAACGCTTCAGTACGGCTGAGGCCAGATAAAGCTGACTCAACACATCGCCCAGACGCGCGGAGATACGCTCGCGGCGTTTCAGGCTGCCGCCCAGTACCGCCATTGACACGTCAGACAGCAGCGCCAGGTTTGCGCTCAGTCGGTTCAGATGCTGGTAATAACGCTTCGTGGCGTCGCCGGTTGGCGTATGGCTCGTTAATCCGCGGGTCAGGCCAAGCCAGAAACTGCGAACGGTATTGCTGCCGACATGACCAATATGTTTAAACAACAGTTTATCAAAGGCATTCACATCATTATTCTGCGCTGCGGCCATCTCTTCCAGTACATAAGGATGGCAGCGAATGGCGCCCTGACCAAAGATCATCATGCTACGGGTCAGGATATTCGCGCCTTCCACGGTGATCGCGATAGGCGCGCCCTGGTAAGCACGCGCCAGGAAGTTGCTCTCGCCCAGCATAATGCCTTTACCCCCAGTGATATCCATCGCGTCGATAATGGACTGCTGGCCGCGGTGGGTGCAGTGGTACTTCACGATAGCCGACAGTACCGCCGGTTTTTCGCCCAGCATAATGCCGTAGGTGATTAACGATGCGGCGGCATCCATCACATAAGCGTTACCTGCAATACGCGCCAGCGGTTCTTCAATACCTTCCATCTTGCCGATAGAAATTTTGAACTGACGACGAATGTGAGCATAGGCGCCGGTTGCCAGCGCGACGGATTTCACCCCGCCAGTGGAGTTGGACGGCAGGGTAATACCGCGTCCTACCGACAAACATTCCACCAGCATACGCCAGCCCTGTCCGGCCATTTTGGGGCCGCCGATAATATAATCAATAGGCACGAAAATATCGTTACCGCGGGTTGGGCCATTCTGGAACGGAACGTTAAGCGGGAAGTGACGACGACCAATTTCCACACCCGGCGTTGAGGTGGGGATCAGGGCGCAGGTAATACCCAGCTCTTCTTCTCCGCCTAACAATCTATCCGGATCGGAAAGCTTAAACGCCAGGCCCAACACGGTAGCTATCGGCGCCAGCGTAATGTAACGCTTGTTCCAGGTCAGGCGCATACCCAGCACCTGCTGGCCCTGCCATTCGCCCATGCAAACCACGCCGGTATCCGGAATGGCGCCTGCATCAGAACCTGCTTCCGGGCTGGTCAGCGCAAAGCAGGGGATCTCCTGGCCGCGCGCCAGTCGCGGCAGATAGTGATTCTTCTGCTCTTCCGTACCATAGTGCTGCAACAACTCGCCAGGGCCGAGTGAGTTTGGAACGCCGACGGTGATAGCCAGAATCCCGGAGACGCCGGACAGTTTTTGCAGTACACGGGACTGCGCATAAGCGGAGAACTCCAGCCCGCCGTACTCTTTTTTAATGATCATCGCAAAAAAACGATGCTCTTTCAGATAAGCCCACAGTTCCGGCGGCAGATCCGCCAGTTCATGGGTAATCTGGAAATCGTTCGCCATCCGGCACGCTTCTTCTACCGGACCGTCGAGAAACGCTTGCTCTTCGGCAGTGAGTTGCGGTTGCGGATAGTTGTGCAGTTTTTTCCAGTCTGGCTTGCCCTGGAACAGATCGCCTTCCCACCAGGTTGTACCGGCATCAATCGCTTCTTTCTCAGTGCGCGACATCGGCGGCATGACCTTACGGAAGCCGCGGAACACCGGTGCGGAAATCATTGATTTTCGCATCGGTGTGAGGTTAAACGGCACGAGGATAATGGCCAGAGGAACCAAGAGCCAGATGGACCACAGGCCAGCGACGCCAAGTGCGGCGGTCCAGGCGAGCAGAATCAGGCTGCTGAGAAATAAACTCACGCGGTGATAGAACAATGCGCCGAGCAGAACAACCGTAGCGATAATACTCAAAATCATCATAACGAAAAGCTCCCTTGCTTGTAGGAGGTCTGACCACTTGTGATGATTAGGTTGTAGTGGATGTAAAATCTTTTAGCAATGTGTTTACAAAATAATTACAACAAAGCTCACATTGTTGCCGTTTTTGGGGGCACGAAAAATCAAAAGCGTGAGGCGTTAATTCGGCTTATGCTTCTCGCCTGTACTGCTATCCGGTACACTGCATACTGTCATTTACATTCATGCTGAAGGATATCCTCATGTACCAGGATCTTATTCGTAACGAACTGAACGAAGCGGCGGAAACGCTGGCTAATTTTTTAAAAGATGACGCCAATATTCACGCCATTCAGCGCGCGGCGGTCCTGTTGGCTGACAGTTTTAAAGCGGGTGGTAAGGTACTTTCCTGCGGTAACGGCGGCTCCCATTGCGATGCGATGCACTTTGCTGAAGAGCTGACAGGTCGTTATCGTGAAAATCGTCCGGGCTACCCGGCAATTGCGATTTCTGATGTTAGCCATATATCCTGCGTCAGTAATGATTTTGGCTATGACTATATTTTCTCTCGTTACGTTGAGGCGGTAGGGCGCGAAGGCGATGTCCTGTTAGGGATCTCGACGTCGGGTAACTCTGGTAACGTGATTAAAGCGATTGCCGCGGCCCGTGAAAAAGGCATGAAAGTGATCACGTTGACCGGTAAAGACGGCGGCAAAATGGCGGGAACGGCGGATATTGAAATTCGCGTACCGCACTTCGGTTATGCCGATCGTATTCAGGAAATTCATATCAAAGTAATTCATATTTTGATTCAGTTGATCGAAAAAGAGATGGTTAAATAACTATACCCGTCATACTTCAAGCTGCAGGTGCGTTGGTTGCGCTCAGAAACCCCAGTCACATAGTTATCTATGTTCCTGGGGATTTCCTCCCTTACCGCCTTCCTGCAACTCGAATTATTTAGGGTATAGCATATTGTTTTCTTTGATATTTTGAGATTTGATTGGCTGTAAAAATTACGCCTTCCCGCTTAAGGCGTTTGTGGAGGTGATGTATGTGCGAACTGCTTGGGATGAGCGCCAATGTGCCGACGGATATCTGCTTTAGCTTCACCGGACTGGTGCAGCGTGGCGGCGGAACCGGGCCGCATAAAGACGGCTGGGGAATTACCTTTTACGAAGGAAAGGGCTGTCGCACGTTTAAAGATCCGCAACCGAGCTACCATTCGCCGATTGCGAAACTGGTACAGAATTACCCGATCAAGTCCTGCTCGGTTATCGCTCATATCCGTCAGGCTAATCGCGGTGAAGTGGCGCTGGAAAATACACACCCTTTTACCCGGGAATTATGGGGACGCAACTGGACTTATGCTCATAACGGTCAGCTCAACGGTTATAAGTCGCTGGAAACCGGTAATTTTCGTCCGGTGGGGGAAACCGACAGCGAAAAAGCGTTTTGCTGGCTATTGCATAAATTAACGCAGCGTTATCCCCGCACGCCGGGCAACATGACAGCGGTATTTAAATATATTGCGACACTGGCGACGGTATTACGTGAAAAAGGCGTTTTTAACATGCTGCTGTCAGATGGGCGATATGTGATGGCGTTTTGCTCAACCCATTTGCACTGGATCACTCGCCGGGCGCCGTTTGGCGTAGCCACGCTGGTGGATCAGGATATGGAAATTGATTTCAGTTCACAGACCACGCCAAATGACGTGGTTACCGTGATTGCTACCCAGCCGCTAACGGGGAATGAAACCTGGCAAAAGATTATGCCAGGCGAATGGGCGTTATTTTGCCTCGGAGAGCGTATAATTTGAGGCCAGCTGTGGCTGAACGACTTCGTGACTCAACGGTTTGCTCACGACGTAACGTCCATCAACGATAGAAACAGTTGGCGGCTTATGCGTCTGTTCAAAATAATCGTAGCCGGGTTTTAGCTGCGCCCAGAAATCTTTGTAATATGAATATTTATGACGCTGCATATTGGCGTCGGTCATCCGGAACGGATAAATACTCACCTGCACGCTCGGCTGACCAAAGACCAGCGCGGCGGTGACAAACTGGAAAATCTCATCAATGCCGCTGTCGGTCATGGCATAGCAGCCGACGGAAACACAGGCGCCGTGAATCATCAGATATTTACCATCATAGCCATGCGCGCGATCGTAGGCATTGGGAAAACCAATGTTGATGGCCTTATAAAAACGGCTGTCTGGCTTGAGTTGATTGCGCTGAACGCTGTAAAACCCTTCCGGACTTTTAAAATCGCCCTGACGGCGTTTCGGGCCTAACCCGCCGGAATAGTTGCAAATTTTGTAGCTATCAAGCAACTGGTATTGCTCACCCATTTTGACGTAGAGATCAAGGGTGCGCTCTTCTTTAAAAATCTGAATATAGACCGGTGAGCCCATTAACTGCTGCTTATACTCTTTACTGACCGGCGTGACGGGGCTGCTGCTGCTCAGCAAACCGGCAAATGAGACGCACGGCATCAGAAGCATCGCAAGAAAAAATGCGATTTTACGCATACTGCTTGTTCCTTGATAAAACGGTTACACACGCCAGAACGGCAAAAGAGTCCCCAAATCGGAGTAATCTGGATTTGGAGCGCTCACATTAGCACCACGGCAGTTTTTCGCAAGTCCCCGTGTGTACGTTTACAATTTTCCCGCCGCTTTCGTCGTCATACCTTCGAATATGTCGCATTTTTAACGCGAATGTCTCTTTGCGCGCAATAAAACATACTGTACACTTAAACAGTATTGTGGGGGCGAGCGATGCACAAAATCATACATGTTGATATGGACTGTTTTTTTGCCGCGGTAGAGATGCGTGATAATCCGGCGTTACGCGATATTCCCATTGCCATTGGCGGGAGTCGTGAGCGAAGAGGTGTTATCAGTACCGCCAACTATCCTGCGCGCCAGTTTGGCGTACGTAGCGCGATGCCGACCGCCATGGCGCTAAAGCTGTGCCCCCATCTCACCTTATTGCCTGGCCGCTTTGACGCCTATAAAGAGGCTTCGCGGCATGTACGTGACATCTTTTCCCGCTACACTTCACTGATTGAACCGCTCTCGCTGGATGAAGCCTGGCTGGATGTGACTGACAGCCCGCACTGTTATGGTTCGGCGACGCTGATCGCCAGGGAGATTCGTCAGACTATTTTCAATGAACTGCAACTCACCGCCTCCGCCGGCGTTGCGCCAGTGAAATTTCTGGCGAAGATTGCCTCCGATCTCAATAAACCGAACGGACAATATGTTATTACGCCAGCCGATGTACCCGGCTTTCTTAAAACGTTGCCGTTAGCCAAAATTCCAGGCGTGGGGAAAGTTTCCGCCGCCAAACTGGAAAATATGGGGTTAAGAACCTGCGGGGATATTCAACAGTGCGATCTGGCGATGCTTCTCAAACGCTTCGGTAAATTTGGCCGGGTATTATGGGAGCGTAGTCAGGGTATTGACGAGCGTGATGTTAACAGCGAAAGGCTGCGTAAATCGGTAGGCGTTGAGCGTACTCTGGCGGAGGATATTCATGAGTGGTCGGACTGCGAGGCCATTATTGAACATTTATATCCGGAACTGGAGCGTCGTCTGGCTATAGTAAAGCCCGATTTACTGATTGCCCGACAGGGCGTTAAATTAAAATTTAATGATTTTCAGCAAACCACTCAGGAACATGTCTGGCCGCAATTAAATAAAGAAGACTTAATTACCACCGCCCGTAAAACCTGGAACGAGCGTCGCGGCGAGCGCGGCGTACGGCTGGTGGGGTTACACGTAACGCTGCTCGACCCTCAGTTGGAACGACAGTTGGTGTTAGGGTTATAAGTCAGGCTATTAAGATTTTATCACTATTACGATTGCACCATCTAAATTTCAGTATTACTATACCCGCGTTTTCTCATTCTCAATAACTGCAAAGGAGGTTCATCATGACACTTTATTCTCTGAACGCACTTTGCAGACCTTTCCAGGATTAATTTTCTTTTATTGCTCTGGATTAGTCTGCCATTTCCTGATTTTTTAATTCATATATGGAATGGTATATGGGCAATTATATTCGTCCTTTATCAGATGTGGTATTTTCTATCGCATCGGATAACCTGTGGATCGAAGATTCCGCGATCCAACAATTATATACGACGGCTAAGTTAACCGGTATGAAACGCGTTATCGGGATGCCAGATCTGCATCCGGGGCGCGGCTATCCTATTGGCGCAGCCTTTTTCTCGCGTGGACGCTTTTATCCGGCGCTGGTCGGCAACGATATCGGCTGCGGCATGGCGTTATGGCAAACGGATATTTTAGGGCGTAAATATAACGCCGATAAACTGGAGAAGCGGCTGGCGTCGCTGACTGACGTGGCGGACGCGCAGTGGCTGGAGGAGAATGTCCCCGCCGCAATGCAGCATCATTCGTGGCGCTCTGCGCTGGGTTCCATTGGCGGCGGCAATCATTTTGCCGAGCTGCAACAGGTCGATCGCATCGTCGATGCTGATTCGTTCGCTTTGTCGGGGTTACAAAAAACGCAGTTATTACTGCTGGTACACAGTGGTTCACGCGGTCTGGGGCAAGCTATCCTGCGTCGTCATGTGGAGGCGTTTTCGCATAACGGTTTGCCGGAAGATAGCGACGATGCGCGCCGCTACCTTGCAGAACATGACGATGCGCTGGCATTTGCCCGCAGTAATCGCGCGCTGATTGC
This sequence comes from Salmonella sp. SAL03688, assembly GCF_046551895.1. Lineage (NCBI taxonomy): Bacteria > Pseudomonadati > Pseudomonadota > Gammaproteobacteria > Enterobacterales > Enterobacteriaceae > Salmonella > Salmonella sp. SAL03688. The sequence goes on along the minus strand of NZ_JBGDVI010000007.1, from coordinate 153,511 downwards.
CCGCCGGATACTGCAACAGCTCAGGGCTGAGGGCGAACCGCGGCTGGATGTGGCGCATAACTTCGTTGAACCCTGTACTGTCGCGGGTGAGGCGGGGTGGCTGCACCGTAAAGGCGCTACGCCAGATGGGCAGGGACTGGTGATTATCCCCGGCTCGCGCGGCGATTATAGCTGGCTGGTGAAACCCGTCGTCAGCGAGGAGAGCCTCTTCTCCCTGGCGCACGGCGCGGGGCGCAAATGGATGCGTACCGAGTGTAAAGACCGGTTATCGGCAAAATTTACCCCGCGACAGCTCTGCCGTACCGGGATGGGTAGCCGGGTGATTTGCCGCGATCGCCAGCTCATTTATGAAGAAGCGCCGCAGGCGTATAAATCCATCGATAGCGTTGTGGATTGTCTGGCAGACGCCGGACTGATTACGCCAGTTGCCTGCCTGCGTCCGGTGCTGACGCTGAAAACCTCAGGGGAGAAAAGCGCATGATCTTACTGCAACTTTCTTCTGCGCAGGGACCGGACGAGTGTTGTCTGGCGGTAAAAAAAGCGCTGGATTGTCTGACGAAAGAAGCCGCCAGAGAAAAGGTATCGTTGACGCGACTTGAAACAGAGCCGGGACGATTACCAGACACGCTGCGTTCCGCGCTGGTCTCGCTGGACGGCGAAAAAGCCATGGCTTTCAGTGAACGTTGGTGCGGCACGTTACTGTGGATTTGTACCAGCCCGTATCGCCCGCACCATGGGCGAAAAAACTGGTACGTCGGCATTGGGCGCTTTTCCGCCGACGAGCACATACAGTCTGATGAGATTCGTTTCGAGACTCTGCGCTCTTCCGGCCCGGGTGGGCAGCACGTTAATAAAACCGACTCGGCAGTGCGGGCCACGCACCTGGCGAGCGGGATTAGCGTGAAGGTTCAGTCGGAGCGCAGTCAACATGCGAATAAGCGTCTGGCCCGGCTGCTGATTGCCTGGCGGCTGGAACAGCAACGGCAAAATGAGTGTGCGGCGTTGAAGTCTGAAAGGCGTCTGTTCCATCATCAGATTGAGCGCGGCAATCCGCTACGGATATTTAAAGGAATGGCGTTTACGCCACAATAATTCGGTGCTACCAGCGCTGTTATAGGGCTGTCCGGCTATTCGCGTGTAGCCGCAGCGCTATTTCAGCGCATTCAGGAGAGGTTATCTGGCAATGGATACCCGATATTCCATATTGCTAGCCCGTCCAGAAATGGGACGGGCATTTTAGCGCTTTCTTACTTCGCAGGAATCGCTTTCAGCAATTCGGTCAGCAGAGTCCAGTAGTGGCCGACGCTTTCGATATGTACCTGCTCATCCGGAGAGTGAGGTCCGGTAATGGTAGGCCCAATAGAAACCATGTCCATATCCGGATAGGGTTTCTTAAACAGACCGCATTCCAGGCCGGCGTGGATAATCTGGATGTTCGGTGTTTTGTTGAACAGACGCTGATAGGTTTCCCGCACCAGGTGCATGACCGGCGAGTTCGCATCGGGCTGCCAGCCAGGATAGCTGCCTTTTGCTTCGGTTTTCGCGCCAGCCAGCTTGCCCAGCGAATCCAGCATACTCACCACATAATCTTTACCGCTGTCGATAAGAGAGCGAATCAGGCAGTGAATTTCGACATTCGCATCAGACATTGTGACCACGCCAACGTTCAGCGATGTTTCCACTACGCCTTTCGCCACGTCTGAATTGCGGATCACGCCGTTCGGCGTTGCGTTCAGCAGGCGCACAAAGGTATCGCGTGACGGCGCGGTCAATGCGGCTTTATCACTGGCAACCTCATTGAGTTGCAGCGTCAGGTTTTTCTCTTTTTCCGCCAGTTCGTTTTTCAGAATATCCTGGTAAGCGTTCACTAATGTTTTCAGCGCGCCTACGTTGTCTGCGGCAACGGCGAGGGTAGCGAACGCTTCGCGCGGAATCGCGTTACGCAGCGTGCCGCCGTTGAAATCGATCAGACGCAGATCCAGTTCTTCTGCGTGCCCGGCCAGAAAACGCGCCAGCAATTTGTTGGCATTGCCAAGGCCGAGGTGAATTTCACCACCGGAGTGGCCGCCTTTCAGGCCTTTCAGGGTTAGCTTAAAGCATGCAAATCCTGCGGGTACAGCTTCACGGGTCAACGGCAGATTAGAGGTAAAATCGATGCCGCCTGCGCAGCCCATATAGATCTCACCTTCTTCTTCAGAGTCGGTGTTGATCAGGATGTCGGCCTGCAACCAGCCGGACTGGAGGCCGAACGCGCCATCCATGCCGGCTTCTTCGGTCATGGTCAGCAGCACTTCCAGCGGGCCATGGACGACATTATCATCAGCCAGTACCGCTAACGCAGAAGCCATTCCAATACCATTGTCGGCGCCGAGCGTAGTACCGCGCGCTTTAACCCATTCGCCATCAATATAAGGCTGGATAGGATCTGTAGTGAAGTCGTGAACGGTGTCGCTATTTTTTTGCGGCACCATATCCAGATGCGCCTGTAAAACGACCGGCTTACGATTTTCCATACCTGCAGTGGCGGGCTTACGGATCAGAATATTACCGACCTGGTCGCGATCCACGTAAAGGCCTTTCTCTTTGGCCCAACTCACAATATGTTCCGCGAGTTGCTCTTCGTGATAGGACGGGTGAGGAATAGAACAGATTTTGGCAAAAATATCCCACAAAGGTTGTGGTGATAACTGAGACAGTTCAGACACGATAAGTCTCCTTGGCGGTGGTCTGAAAAACGTTCTTACAGGCCACAGGGTTAGCGGAATTGATAACTCTTACGAGATGCGACTGAGAATACCACTTTCTCCGCCTGCGGGTAGTATAAAGCATACAAAAAGAGGCGTGGATTCCGCTAAACACTGGTTTTTAGCGCGTCAGGTCTCTATAATCTCGCGCAACTATTTCCCCCTCGAACACTTTTTAAGCCGTAGATAAACAGGCTGGGACACTTCACATGAGCGAAAAATACGTCGTCACCTGGGACATGTTGCAGATTCACGCACGCAAACTGGCGAGCCGCCTCATGCCTTCAGAACAATGGAAAGGCATTATTGCCGTAAGTCGTGGCGGCCTTGTACCGGGCGCACTACTGGCGCGTGAATTGGGCATTCGTCATGTCGATACCGTATGCATCTCCAGCTACGATCACGATAACCAGCGCGAACTGAAAGTGCTGAAACGTGCAGAAGGCGACGGCGAAGGCTTTATCGTCATCGACGATCTGGTCGATACCGGCGGCACCGCCGTCGCGATTCGCGAAATGTACCCTAAAGCGCATTTCGTCACGATTTTCGCTAAACCGGCGGGCCGTCCGCTGGTTGATGATTATGTTATTGATATTCCTCAGAACACCTGGATTGAGCAGCCCTGGGATATGGGTGTGGTATTTGTACCGCCGATTTCAGGTCGTTAATCAGCAGCTTTTCAGAGCGCCCGGCAATGCCGGGCGCTGTTTTATTGGTTACAATAAGCCTCTATGAGTATCCAAGGAGGCTGCACGAATGACACAGGCTAACCTCAGCGAAACCCTGTTCAAACCCCGCTTTAAACATACTGAAACGTCTACCCTTGTCCGTCGGTTCAATCGTGGGTCGCAGCCGCCCATGCAATCCGCGCTGGACGGTAAGAACGTCCCGCACTGGTACCGCATGATAAACCGCCTGATGTGGATTTGGCGCGGCGTTGATCCACGAGAAATCCTTGATGTGCAGGCGCGCATTGTGATGAGCGACGCAGAGCGAACGGATGATGATTTATACGATACGGTCATCGGTTACCGCGGCGGCAACTGGATTTATGAGTGGGCAAAGCAGGCGATGGACTGGCAGCAGAAAGCCTGTCAGGAACAGGACGCCATGCGCAGCGGACGCTACTGGCTTCATGCTTCAACGCTCTATAACATTGCCGCCTACCCGCATTTGAAGGGCGATGAGCTGGCGGAGCAGGCGCAGGCGCTGGCGAATCGCGCCTATGAAGAGGCCGCGCAGCGGTTGCCCGGCTCGTTACGTGAAATGGAATTTGCCGTTCCTGGCGGTTCGCCTGTCACCGCGTTTTTACATATGCCGAAAGGGGATGGTCCGTTTCCGACGGTGCTCATGTGCGGCGGCCTGGACGCCATGCAAACCGACTATTACACCCTGTATGAACGCTATTTCGCGCCGCGCGGTATTGCGATGTTAACGCTTGATATGCCTTCGGTTGGATTTTCATCAAAGTGGAAATTAACCCAGGATTCCAGCTTGCTCCACCAGCATGTGTTAAAAGCGCTTCCTAATGTCCCCTGGGTGGATCATACCCGTGTTGCGGCGTTTGGTTTCCGTTTTGGCGCCAACGTTGCGGTGCGTCTGGCCTATCTGGAAGCGCCGCGTTTGAAAGCGGTAGCTTGCCTGGGGCCGGTGGTCCATGCGCTACTTAGCGATCCGCAACGACAGATCACGGTGCCGGAGATGTATCTGGATGTGCTGGCCAGCCGTCTGGGTATGCATGATGCTTCGGATGAGGCGCTGCGTGTGGAGCTCAATCGCTATTCGTTGAAAGTACAGGGGCTACTGGGCAGACGTTGTTCTACGCCAATGCTTTCCGGCTTCTGGAAAAACGATCCTTTCAGCCCGGAAGAAGAGTCTCGCTTAATTACAACATCATCTTCAGACGGTAAGCTGATAGAGATCCCTTTTAACCCGGTGTACCGCAATTTTGACCACGCGCTGCAAGAAATTACCGACTGGATTAATCATAGATTGTGTTAATAGATTGATAAATTCTATTGATTTGGTAAAACAGTTGCTTCATTAAAGGAGATCGCAATGACGTTACCGAGTGGACACCCGAAAAGTAGATTGATCAAGAAATTTACCGCGCTTGGCCCCTATATCCGGGAAGGGCAGTGCGAAGACAATCGTTTTTTTTTCGATTGCCTGGCAGTTTGCGTCAACGTGAAGCCCGCGCCAGAGAAGCGTGAATTTTGGGGCTGGTGGATGGAGCTGGAAGCACAAGAGAAACGCTTCACTTATCGTTATCAGTTTGGTTTGTTTGATAAAGAGGGCAACTGGACCGCAGTGCCGATTAACGAAACCGAAGTGGTGGAGCGACTGGAATACACGCTACGCGAGTTTCATGAAAAGCTACGCGACCTGCTGATTTCTATGGAGCTGGCGCTGGAGCCGTCTGACGATTTCAACGACGAGCCGGTAAAACTGTCGGCATAACCCTGCTGCCATGCCTGATGGCGTAGCGCCATCAGGCACAATGCGACTTATCAGAACTGGTAGGTCAACCCTATTGCCACAATATCATCGTCATTAATGCCTAACGTGTTATCGCTATTAAGCTGATTGATTTTGTAATCTACAAACGCGGACATATTTTTGTTGAAGTAATAGGTTGCGCCAACGTCAATGTAATTCACCAAATCCTCACTGCCGACGCCCTCAATATCTTTGCCTTTTGACAGCACATAGCCTAATGACGGACGCAGACCAAAATCAAACTGATACTGGATAACTGCTTCGAAGTTTTGGGTTTTATTGGCAAATCCGCCGGAAACTGGCGTCATGTTGCGGGTTTCTGAATAGAAGGTCGCAATATAAATATCATTCGCGTCATACTTAACACCCGTAGCCCAGGCTTCGGCTTTATCGCCCGTACCGCGGCGCTGCAGATTTTGCTCCCTGGTGCGATCGGAGAGAGTATAAGCGCCGCTGACGGCAAAATCGCTGCCGCCGAAATCATAGCTCACGGATGTGCCGAAGCCGTCGCCGTTTTGCTTTTTCACATCGCGATTTTCGTTTTTCCCCTGATACTGTAAGGTAAGATCCAGTCCATCAACGATGCCGAAGAAATCGGTATTGCGGTAAGTCGCCAGCCCGCTGGCGCGTTTAGTCATAAAATTATCGGTCTGGGCGGAAGAGTCGCCGCCGAATTCGGGAAACATATCCGTCCAGGCCTCAACATCGTACAGCGCGCCCAGGTTACGTCCATAGTCAAAAGAACCGATATCTTTTAATTTCAGGCCAGCAAAGGCCAGGCGGGTTTTTTGCTGGGACGAATCACTTTCGGCTTTATTACCGGCAAACTCAGCTTCCCAGCGCCCGTAGCCGGTCAATTGATCGTTAATTTGCGTTTCGCCTTTAAAACCAAAACGAACGTAGCTTTGATCGCCATCTTTGCTGTCATAATCGCTCATATAGTGCATGGCTTTAACTTTTCCATACACATCAAGCTTATTACCGTTTTTATTGTAAACCTCGGCGGCGTGAACAGATGCTGATGCGATGATACTCACCACTATTGCCAGAGTGCTCTTATTCATTTCCATTCCTGTTTTAATTACGCGCTATGATTTGTCGGGAAACCCGGTAAAAAACAGGAAGGTTTTTAACGTTCGGTAATGAAAGATTTATGACAAAGTGAGAATTTTTTTAAAAAAATATGTTTAATTGTTGCGGTAATAAAATGGTCAAATTCTGCCGCTACGCTTGCTGATCCTGCGCAACAAAATTTCACGCTACGCGTACAGGTTGTTGGCAACCGGAGCCAGTCCTGCTAAAACGTTCATTTGGTCTTTATTTCTTATTTTGAACGGCAGAGAATCATGAGTGACAGCCAGACGCTGGTCGTAAAACTCGGCACCAGCGTGCTAACAGGCGGATCGCGCCGCCTGAACCGTGCCCATATCGTAGAACTTGTCCGCCAGTGCGCGCAGCTACACGCCGCGGGACATCGTATTGTTATTGTTACCTCTGGCGCGATTGCCGCCGGACGTGAACATCTCGGCTATCCGGAACTGCCGGCAACGATCGCCTCTAAACAGCTTCTGGCGGCGGTAGGGCAAAGCCGTCTGATTCAACTGTGGGAGCAGTTGTTTTCAATTTACGGTATCCACATCGGGCAGATGCTGTTGACGCGTGCGGATATGGAAGACAGAGAGCGCTTTCTGAACGCCCGCGATACGCTGCGTGCATTACTGGATAACCATATTGTGCCGGTTATCAATGAAAATGATGCCGTTGCGACAGCGGAAATTAAAGTGGGCGACAACGATAACCTCTCCGCGCTGGCGGCGATCCTGGCAGGCGCGGATAAACTGCTGCTGCTGACCGATCAGCAAGGATTATTTACCGCCGATCCGCGTAGCAATCCGCAGGCGGAGCTTATCAAAGATGTGTATGGCGTTGACGATGCGCTGCGCTCTATCGCGGGAGACAGCGTTTCCGGGCTGGGAACCGGTGGTATGAGCACTAAGCTTCAGGCGGCAGACGTGGCCTGTCGCGCGGGTATTGATACGATTATTGCCTCAGGCAGTAAACCGGGTGTGATCGGCGATGTGATGGAGGGGATTTCCGTCGGCACCCGTTTTCATGCGCAAGCCTCGCCGCTGGAGAACCGCAAACGCTGGATCTTCGGCGCGCCGCCGGCAGGCGAAATTACGGTTGATGAAGGCGCAACCGCGGCAATGCTGGAACGTGGCAGTTCACTTCTGCCAAAAGGCATCAAAAGCGTGACGGGCAATTTCTCGCGGGGGGAGGTCATCAGAATTTGTAACCTGCAAGGGCGTGATATCGCTCATGGCGTCAGCCGTTATAACAGTGATGCTCTGCGGCGGATAGCCGGTCACCACTCTCAACAAATCGATGCGATTCTGGGCTATGAATATGGCCCGGTCGCTGTTCATCGTGATGACATGATTACTCGATAAGGAACAGGCATATGCTGGAACAAATGGGCATTGCTGCTAAAGCGGCGTCGTATAAGCTGGCGCTGCTCTCCAGCGGCGAAAAAAATCGCGTGCTGGAAAAAATAGCCGATGAACTGGAAGCGCAAATGGAAAGTATCCTCAGCGCGAACGTACAAGATGTTGAGCAGGCGCGAGCCAATGGCCTGAGCGAAGCGATGCTGGACCGCCTGGCGCTGACCCCTGCGCGTCTGAAAGCGATTGCTGACGATGTGCGCCAGGTCTGTAATCTTGCCGACCCGGTCGGGCAGGTGATCGACGGCGGTCTGCTGGACAGCGGCCTGCGTCTGGAGCGTCGCCGCGTGCCGTTGGGCGTGGTTGGCGTTATCTATGAGGCGCGTCCGAACGTTACCGTTGATGTGGCTTCTTTGTGTCTGAAAACCGGTAATGCGGTGATTCTACGCGGTGGGAAAGAGACGCATCGCACGAATGCCGCAACCGTTCGTGTCATTCAGAAGGCGCTGAAAGCTTGCGGTTTACCGGAGGCAGCGGTTCAGGCGATTGATAATCCGGACCGTTCGCTGGTCAATGAAATGCTGCGTATGGATAAGTACATCGATATGCTGATCCCGCGCGGCGGCGCAGGCTTGCATAAACTGTGCCGCGAGCAATCCACCATTCCGGTGATTACCGGCGGGATTGGCGTGTGCCATATTTTTGTCGATAGCAGCGCAGACATCGCCCCCGCGCTGAAGATTATTGTCAACGCCAAAACCCAGCGCCCGAGCACCTGTAACACGGTGGAAACCTTGCTGGTGCATCAGGACATCGCAGAACGCTTTTTGCCTGCGCTGAGCAAGCAGATGGCGGAGAGCGGCGTGACGTTGCATGGGGATGAAACCGTCATGCAGGTACTGCATGGCCCTGCCAAACTGGTGCCGCTGAAACCGAAAGAGCTGGATAACGAGTTTCTGTCTCTGGATCTGAACGTTGTGGTGGTCGAAAATATGGATGGCGCTATCGCTCACATTCGCGAACATGGTACTCAGCACTCCGATGCGATTTTGACGAGTGATATGCATAATGCTGCGCGTTTTGTGAACGAAGTGGATTCCGCTGCGGTTTATGTGAACGCCTCTACCCGTTTTACCGACGGCGGGCAGTTTGGGCTTGGCGCAGAAGTGGCGGTCAGCACGCAGAAATTACATGCCCGCGGTCCGATGGGGCTTGAAGCGCTTACCACCTATAAGTGGATAGGCTTTGGCGATGGTACGATTCGTGCGTAATTAATGACGAGCGGTGCAAAAATAGCCGGTTGAGTAGCAAGGCTATTGACGCACCGCCCGGTTAGTTTTAACCTTCTACCCCGTGATTCACCCGCGTGAACACACCCTTCTCAGGGCCGATATAGCTCAGTTGGTAGAGCAGCGCATTCGTAATGCGAAGGTCGTAGGTTCGACTCCTATTATCGGCACCATATCAAGTTCCTCAAACGTCCGTATTCATCCATAAATACACTAATTAATAACGACTTTATTGCTTTTTTGTCCATCACCGTCCGTAACCATCCAGTAGAATCCGACACTGAATGTGTATAGGATTGTGTATATGTTCCTGTTCGGTCTTGGATTCCTATACACATGCCTTTAAACGATATGCAGATTCGCCGCGCTAAGCCTGAAACTAAAGCCTATACACTCGGAGATGGGCAAGGGTTGTCATTGCTAATTGAACCTAATGGAAGCAAGAGCTGGCGGTTCCGTTATCGTTTTGCCGGTAAGCCAAAAATGATCTCGCTGGGTGTGTATCCGACGATCACACTTGCAGATGCCAGTTCTCGTCGTGATGATGCCCGAAAACTTGTGGCAGAAGGAAAGAACTGTGATCCTACCCGCGTAATATGGGCACAACCCTAAGCGAGGTTCTGGTTTTCAAATTGTTCCGGACTGAGACCGCCACAGGCACTGTGACGACGCCACCGATTGTAATCACACTCACTATAATTAAACACTGCTGTCCGCATTATTTCCCGGCTGACAAAGTCCTCTCCGTGGATACATTCCACCCTCAGCGTATGGAAGAAGCTTTCCGCACAGGCATTGTCGTAACAACAACCTCTGGCGCTCATACTTCCCCGCAGATTATGGCGTTTCAGTAAGTTCTGGTAATCCGTTGAACAGTACTGACCGCCTCTGTCTGTATGCACGATGACATTTTCCGGACATTTACGCCGCCACAGCGCCATCTGTAACGCATCGCAGGCAAGCTGTGCTGTCATCCGCGAGGACATCGACCAGCCAATGACTGACCGCGACCACAGATCGATAACCACGGCCAGATAAAGCCAGCCTTCACCAGTGCGAAGATACGTGATGTCACCCACCCACTTCTGATTCGGGCCGCTGGCGTAAAAGTCCTGCTTCAGCAGATTCTCTGAGACTGGCAGACCATGTTTGCGGTAACTGACCGGACGGAACCGGCGCGAGGCTTTCGCCCGCAGCCCCTGCCGACGCAGGCTGGCCGCCACGGTTTTCACGTTGAACTGGTAACCCTGAGCACGAAGCTCATCCGTCAGGCGTGGCGCACCATAGCGTTGTTTTGCGTCACTGAATGCTTCCCGGACGACGTTATCACAGACAAGGCGGAACCGCTGACGCCGGTTTATCTGATGACGACGCTGATGCCAGACGTACCAGCCGCTACGGGCAACCTGATAATACACGGCACATGGCTTTGATATTGAACTCAGCCTGATGGTTTTCGATGAAGACATACTTCATTTCAGGCGCTTCGCGAAGTATGTCGCGGCCTTCTGGAGAATGGCCAGTTCCTCATCCCGTTCTGCCAGTTGACGTTTCAGACGGGCGATCTCAGCGGACATCTCCTGCTCGCGTTCAGAAGAAGAGAGCTGATTTTGCTGTTTGCTTCGCCAGTTGTAGAGCTGTGATTCATACAGGTTAAGTTCGCGGGCGGCAGCGGCCACCCCAATGCGTTCAGCCAGTTTCAGGGCTTCCTGACGAAATTCAGGCGTGTGCTGCTTGCGTGGCTTTTTGGTGGTTGATGCTGGTTTTGTCATGTGAGTCACCTCTTACTTGAGAGTTTACTCACTTAGTCGCATGTCCACTATTGCTGGGTAAGATCAATGGCCTCGCTGACCGGTCATGACATGAACGCCGTGCATATCCAGGATCTTCTGGCGGTGGATACGTTTATTCCCCGCGCGGTGCAGGGTGGCATTGCCGGGGAAGGTTCAATGGAAAACGCCGTTGGCATTGCGGCGATGGTGAAATCCGATCGCTTACAGATGCAGGCTATCGCCAGCGAGCTAAGCGCCCGGTTAAATACCCCAGTTGAAGTCGGTGGTGTGGAAGCCAACATGGCTGTGGCTGGCGCGTTAACGACGCCTGGATGCGCCGCGCCGCTGGCGATCCTCGATTTAGGCGCAGGATCCACCGATGCCGCCATTATCAATAACGATGGCGCAGTCCGGCGTTGTCGCCGGGCAGGGTAATATCCGTGGTACTGAAGGCCCGCGCAATGCGGTGGCGACCGGGCTGGTTTTAGCCGGAGAAGCCAAAAAATAGTGCAGAAAATAGCCGCGAAAGCGTTTAGCTGCGGGGTAAGTCAAAGAAAGGCGATGTTCTCTTTGATATCCCGGCAGAGTTGGGTACATAGTATCAAGGTGTCTCTCACGTGGTTAATTTTAAGGATAAGAGCATGCCAACAGCAATTGAAAAAGCCTTGGATTTTATTGGTGGTATGAATACTTCGGCGTCAGTACCCCATTCAATGGATGAAAGTACCGCTAAGGGAATTTTAAAGTATTTGCATGATTTAGGCGTGCCAGTAAGCCCGGAAGTTGTGGTGGCACGGGGTGAGCAGGAGGGATGGAATCCTGAGTTCACGAAAAAAGTGGCCGGATGGGCAGAAAAAGTCGCCTCCGGTAACCGCATCCTTATCAAAAACCCAGAGTATTTTTCGACCTATATGCAGGAGCAGCTCAAAGAACTCGTGTGAGCTGACTATCGAATAAAACGCTAACGGACGTTTCCATCTAAGGATGGCGGCGTCCAGAAGGGTTGCCAGTGACAGTTTTGGACTGCCGATTCATTTCTTTTCGTCAAATTAATGTCTATATATTTATTGAATAAATATATAGTTCATAACTTACTACGTTGCCATTACCGCGTCATTCTTAGATGATCTACATTTCATAAAACACTTGATTCCATTTTGTCTCTATTAAGAAAAATAAAATGTGAACGCTGTCAATTCTGCAAACGTAAAAGATAAATATTGTATACGCGGATGTTTGTTGGCAAACAGGCAGATGGCAATCAGGATCTTTTACGGAACATTGTGTATGAAAAATAATATTGAAGAGACAATAGGTAAGTACTTGCCTATTTTAATGATATTACCTCTGGCGGGTTTGGCAGAGTTAGCTTCTTTATATTCAATCCAGGCTTTATTACCAAAGTTAAGTGAGGTTTATAATATCCCATTGAATCAGGTAGGGATGATTTTGTCTGCTGAGGTGGGGTTTCTGGCATTAGCCATGTTATTTAGCGGCACGTTATCTGACCGTTTTGGGCGAAAGCCAATCATTTTTTATTCGTTGCTGGCAGGAGGTATTTTAACTCTACTGTGCGCAACTGCATCATCATGGCCGATGCTGGTGGTATACCGCGCTTTGCTCGGCATTGCAGTAAGTGGTATTACGGCGGCCGTTACAGTCTATATCAGTGAAGAAGTCTCTCCTGCTTTGGCAGGGATTATTACTGGATATTTTATTTTTGGCAATTCGCTAGGGAGTATGTCTGGTCGTGTGTTTGCAACTTTGATGATGGAGCATGTATCTATAGATACGATTTTCTTTATCTTCGGTGGCGTTCTGATTGCTATGGCACTCGCGGTGAAGTTGTTTCTCCCGACATCCCGACAGTTTGTTCCTACGCCTTCACTACAGCTTGGTGCAGTGTTGAAAGGCGGGTTGGAACATTTTAAGAATATCCACGTATCATTATGTTTTGTCATTGGATTTATTCTTTTCGGCTCTTTTACGTCCATCTTTAATTTTCTGGCGTTTTACCTGCATCGACCGCCTTATGAGCTGAGCTACACCTGGATAGGTTTGATTCCAGTTAGCTTCTCATTAACTTTTTTTCTTGCGCCATATGCTGCCCGTGTCGCGTTGAATATTGGGTCGATGAATGCGCTCAGTATGCTGATCATCTGTATGATGGTCGGTGCATTTCTTACGCTAATCGCCCCTTCTCTGTGGGTTTTCATTTCAGGTATCGTTTTACTGTCAGTCGCATTTTTCTCTGCTCATTCCACCGTATTAGCCTGGGTCAGTTCACGGAGTCCAAACGCAAAAGGACAGGCGACATCGTTTTATCTGCTTTGCTACTACTCTGGCGGTGCAGTAATGGGGTATTTAAACGGGTATCTTTTCTCCTGGCAGGGATGGAATGCTATTGCGGCATCATGTCTGATGATGCTGGGGATAGGATTATTTATCTGCCGGTTTATTTTCGCAAAATATGAGAAACAACCGCAAATCAAAAAACAGTCAGTTCAGGAGAGTTTCTGATTATAGACACGAAGTGTGTTTTTATACTTTCCATAATGGAATCATCATTTTTTCATTAATGTGTCACTATAGCTAAAAGCTTAAACTGTGAATATTTGGCTACCCGGATATTCGTTGCTCCAGGAATATATATGTCTGCTAAAACGCTGTATGAAAAATTAGTTGAGTCACATACCATTCGTGAACTTGATAACGAAGGACATGTTTTACTTTATATTGATCGTTCAATACTGAATGAATATACCAGCCCGCAGGCATTTAGCGGGTTAAGAGAACGCGGTCGCACCGTTCGGCACCCCGACACGTTTTTATTGAATATTGACCATGTTAATCCCACGCGGTCGCAACGGGATGTCTTAATGACCGATCCGGGAGGACAGCTACAGGTTGATTACTTTCGGGAAAATGCCGCTGACTTTGGCATCACATTATTTGATGTGCTGGATCCGCGTCAGGGGATTGAACACGTGGTTGCTCATGAACAAGGGCTAGTGATGCCTGGCATGGTGATCGCCGCCGGGGATAGTCACACGACAACCTATGGTGCATTTGGCGCGCTGGGCTTTGGTATCGGGACGTCGGAAATTGAACATCTGCTGGCCACGCAGACGCTGGTTTACCGCAAGCTCAAAACCATGCGCGTAAGTGTTCAGGGAGAGCTACCTTTCGCCTGTTCCGCAAAAGATATTGTTCTTGAATTGCTTGAACGTATTGGCGCTGATGGCGCGACCGGATATGCCATTGAATTTGTGGGTGAGGCCATCAGCGCGTTGAGCGTTGAAGGACGAATGACGCTCTGCAACATGGCGGTAGAAGCGGGGGCGCGTGGTGCCATTATTGCGCCGGATAAAAAGGTTTTTGACTATATCTACGGTAAACCGCAAATGCCTGTAGGTGAACTCTGGCAGCAGGCATTGCTGGAATGGTCACAGTTGAGCAGCGATGCAGATGCGGTATTTGATAAGACGGTGGCGATCAACTGCCATGATCTTGAGCCTAAAGTCACCTGGGGAATCAGTCCGGATCAAACAGGTTCCATCACCGGACGTGTGCCTTTCCCGGAACAGGAAACCAATCCGCTTAAGCGCCTGGCGCTTGAGAAGGCCCTTCATTACATGGGATTAACGGCTGGCATGTTGCTGAAAGATATTCGTATCTCTCACGCTTTTATTGGTTCATGCACAAATGGTCGCATTGAGGATTTGCGTGCCGTTGCGAAGGTGCTTGAAGGGCGCAAAATCGCCAGCCATGTTCGCGGGATCATTGTGCCTGGTTCAACAATGGTAAGACGCCAGGCGGAAGAAGAAGGACTGGCGAAAATCTTTATTGCTGCCGGTTTTGAATGGCGGCAGTCGGGTTGCTCAATGTGCCTTGCGATGAATGAAGATGTGTTGTCGCCCGGCGATCGCTGTGCATCAGGTACGAACCGTAATTTCCCTGGACGACAGGGCGCTGGAGCAAGAACGCATTTGATGAGCCCGGCGATGGTTGCAGCGGCGGCGGTAGAGGGGCATCTGGTCGATGTTCGGTCATTACTTCAGGCAGGGGAATAAGATGGATACGTTTAAGCAAATCAGCGGGCGAATTGCGCCGATGCTGGAACCGAATATCGACACTGATGTGATTATGCCAAAACAGTTCCTGAAAGGGATCGATCGCCAGGGGCTGGATAAAGGGGTGTTTTTCGATCGTCGCTTTATGGCTGGCGGCCAACCAAATCCTGATTTTATTCTGAACATGCCGGGCTGGCAGAGCGCGACATTCCTGCTGGTTGGCCCCAATTTTGGCTGTGGATCGAGTCGTGAACACGCCGTATGGGGATTAAAACAACTGGGAGTGCGGGGGCTGATAGGTAGCACATTTGCAGGCATTTTCGATGATAACTGCCAACGCAACGGGATCCTCACGGTCTCATTAGATGAACCTGCTTTGGCGCGCCTGGCGCAGCTTGCCGCGAGTGCTGATACCAATTCTATCACTGTTTCACTCGATCGCTGTGAAATTACGACGGCAGAGGAAACGATCTCCTTTGTGATCAGTGAACTCAAACGGGCGATGCTGGCCGCAGGCGAAGATGCGATAGCCTGGACATTGCAATACTTGCCGGAGATTGAAAATTTTGAGGTTGCGCATTATTCACGGCGGCCGTGGTTAAAACGC
The DNA here is from genome assembly GCF_046551895.1 of Salmonella sp. SAL03688. Taxonomy (NCBI): domain Bacteria; kingdom Pseudomonadati; phylum Pseudomonadota; class Gammaproteobacteria; order Enterobacterales; family Enterobacteriaceae; genus Salmonella; species Salmonella sp. SAL03688. The sequence goes on along the minus strand of NZ_JBGDVI010000007.1, from coordinate 138,086 downwards.
CCTGCATCCCCGCGCGGTTAAGGAAGAAGACTGCAATGAAACTGGTTCAATATCTTGTGAACGGTGGCAAACGCTACGGCATTATGCAGGAAACCGGAATAATTGATCTCTCGCAGCGGCTTGGCGACAAATATCCCACTTTGAAATCTCTACTGTGCGCTAATGCGCTGACGGATGCGGCGTTATGGTGTGATGAGCCGGCGGATTATTACTACCAGGAAGTCACTTTTCTGCCGGTGATTGACGATCCGCAGAAGATCATCTGTGTCGGAATGAATTACGCCGATAAGCGTATTGAGTTTAATGAAACCAACCCGGCCCCAACCCTTTTTGTCCGCTTTGCGGATTCTCAGACCGGGCATAATGGCCTGCTGCTGAAGCCTGAAAATACCAATGAGTTCGACTACGAAGGTGAATTAGCCGTAGTGATTGGGGGGCGATGCTCCCGGGTCAGCGCTGAGGATGCTTTAGATTATGTCGCCGGATACAGCTGCTATATGGATGGTTCAGTGAGGGACTGGCAGCATAGCTGGTTTACGGCTGGAAAAAACTGGCCTTCGACAGGATCATTCGGTCCGTGTCTGGTGACCACAGACGACATTCCCGATCCCCAGATGCTACGTTTACTGACACGACTAAACGGGCGGGAGGTGCAGAACGAATCTACGGCAAATATGATCCATCCTATCGCTTCACTCATTGCTTATATAAGCACCTTTACTCTGCTTTCCCCTGGCGACACGATCCTCACAGGGTCGCCTGGTGGAGTGGGCAAAAAACGCGTTCCACCGCTGTTTTTACATGATGGTGATGTTATTGAAGTTGAGATTGAACATATTGGAACCCTGCGCAATGTCGTCCGGGATAGCCGTTATTTAACATCATCTGTTAGCTGGCATGACGGGAGAAAGTGATGAGTACACTGATTGAATGCGGCGCCTCTCCGTTTATTCCGGGGTTTGCGCTCAAGGATGTTCGTCTGGAAAATGGTCTGACGGTAAGAGTGGCTATCGGAGGCAGCGGTTCACCTTTGGTACTGCTACATGGGCATCCGCAGAATCATACAACATGGCGGAAAGTCGCACCGACATTGGCGCAAAATCATACAGTCATTTTGCCGGATTTGCGTGGCTATGGCGACAGCGATAAACCAACGAGCGATCCGGCGCACCGTACCTATTCAAAGCGCACCATGGCGCAGGATATCGTCATGTTAATGGACGCGCTCGGCTTTTCCCGTTTTGCCTTCGTAGGGCACGATCGTGGCGGACGCGTAGGACACAGGCTCGCGCTGGATTATCCGGATCGTGTGACCTGTTGTACTTTTATCGACATTGCTCCAACCGCGACGATGTACGCCTTGACCGATAAATCCTTTGCTACGCGTTACTTTTGGTGGTTTTTCCTGATTCAACCTTTCCCGTTACCCGAAACGATGATTGCGCACGATCCGGCATTTTTTCTGCGTAAGCATATTTCGGGTCAGCTAAAAATAGAGGGCGCGACCTCGCAGGAAGCATTCAATGAATACCTGCGCTGTTACCAGAACCCTGAAATGATCCACGCGATCTGTGAGGACTACCGGGCTGCTGCGACGATTGATTTGGACGATGATGCCGCAGATACGTCGGCGCGTATCCGGTGTCCGTTACAGTTGCTGTGGGGAGGGCTGGGAACGGTAGGGCAACTATATGATGTGGTTGGTACCTGGAAAGAAAAGGCGCTAAACGTTCAGGGGGAAGCATTGCCTTGCGGACACTCCCCGCAGGAAGAGTGTCCTGAGTACTTTATCCAGAAACTTCAGTCCTTTTTACATTCAGTGTTATAACTCGGTCATCCTTTGCAACTTCGCACTGATGCTATGAAAACGACACCTGTAGGAAAAAAACATCGCCAGCCCCTTGAGGGCTGGCCTTCTGTTGAAGATCTTTTCGTTTTTGTCACCGTTGCTCGCAACGGTGGATTTGCCCGGGCAGCGCTGGAGCTGGGGTTATCTCCCTCCTATATCAGCAAACGTATCGCTATCCTTGAAAAATGTCTCAACGCCCGGCTTTTTTTTCGAAATAACAGAGTGATGCGTCTCACACCGGAAGGCGAAAATGCGCTGTGTGGGGCTATGCAGGTCGTCAGTGAAATGGATGGTTTTGTCAGTCGTTTGGATAATCAACGTGGTGTGTTGGCTGGTAATATCACCATCAACTGCTCATTTGGTTTTGGGCATAAATATGTCGCAGAGGCGCTGTCGTCATTTATGATCGCCTATCCTGATATTACGGTAAAACTCACGCTAACGGATCGTGAAGTGGATCTTGTAGAAGAGGGAGTCGATATTGAAATTCGTGTTGGGGATGACATCAACGAATTGTATATCGCACGGCAGTTAGCCACTAATCGACGGATCCTGTGTGCTTCCCCTGAATACCTCGAACGCCACGGCAAGCCAGAGTCTGTTAGTACGCTTGTGCAGCACGATTGCCTAATGATTCAGGAAAAAAACTCGGCATTTGGCAATTGGATATTAACGGACGGTAAGCAGCAGACACATTGCCGACTAAACGGTTTTCATTCTTCCAACAGCGGCAGTGTGGTGCTTATTTGGGCCCTGAAAGGCCATGGCATTACATTGCGGTCGGAATGGGATGTTGCGCAGTATATTGAACGAGGTGAGCTGGTTCGCGTGTTGCCTCAGTGGTATCAGGAAGCGAATATCTGGGCTGTATATACCCGGCGTTCATCAAGTTCTGATCGTATCAAAATCTGTATCGATTTCCTCACGGAGCATCTTGCACAATGCTTGCCAGGCGGTAAAGCACCGGGCGTACTGTGATCAGTCGGCGCCAACTGTCGTGGCGCCAGATGCTCTGACTTACGTTTACTGTTAGGTGTTCTTTTTGCCAGCACCCAGTAGCTTTTAGGGCGTTGCGTTGGTGGCGCGGTTTTGTTTCCGCTATCGTGGCGAAGTTATCTTTTATCCCACCACGCGGCCCAACCTCCACATAGATACCTCCATTATTACCGGATTTCTCACCTGGTTTTAACGTCATATTTTATCTCCTGATTTTTGGGTGACGATTATCGGAGGTTGAGAATTCTATTGGTATCGGCTGGATGGCATTGTAAGTATCACACACTCACTCCATAACAATCAGATTGATTGAGCGACTACTTTAGCTCAATAGATATGTGTTCATCTTAAGCGTATTATCGCAGGTTGGCAATTAAAATTCTTTTAAAAAACAATACCATCCATCAATTCAATATGCTGATTTTTCGAGATTTTCTCAAATTTAGTTATGCTTATGTAATGCTACCTAACTGACTAAAAGTAATGCTCTTTTCACACAAAAGCCTTAACAGAGGAAACGCAATATTACGTGACTTAATGCCTCTGCTCATTCTCATTAGTTATACCAATGTAATGTTTTCTCACAGCAAAAGAGAAGTAGCTACCTGTGCAGCATTATAGGCGGAAAATCCATTGGGGGTATCACCAAAGATGAAATAGAAAATTAATATTATTAATTAAATGAATATGAAATAGGTATTGTTCCTGTTATCGTTACAACCTTTTCTGTCATAACAATCTTCTCATTTTCTTTCTCGCATACTTGCTGAGCATGGTATAAATGTCTATGAGGACGTCAGTTCGGAAAGCATTCGTTCTGCATGGTATGCCTTTCGCTATTCTCAGGGGCGTGAAATGAAAGTTTTCTTTGACGGAGTCTATATAAAAATATGAAATTGATAATAATTCTCCTTCTCGCGCTATTCCCGTTATGTTCATCTGCCAGCAATCATTATGCCCTTGTTTTTGAAAATAACACGATACTGCTTGTTTTAAATCTTAAATGTTCCCCCTGTGATTTAAACTGCGCAAATATTCAATATCAGCTTTTCAATAAAGAGACGGAGTCTGTTATTTCAGGGGCTGCTAAGCCTGTGACAACGGGCATCGAAAATAATTTTCGTGGTTATATGATGCATAATAATAATACGTTCTACACATTAGTTGAATCAGATAATGAAAACGTATGGGATATGTCTGTTGAGGAGAAGGGAACTCAACAGAACAAAGATGCCGTGCAAAAAGTAAAATATCAGCTTAATGCTATTTTTGACAATGGTACATGCTGAATTCTGGCCTGTCTCAGGGATACGATCGTATCCCTGAATATTTCCCATCAAAACTCAGCAATAAAATTACTCTCACTAATATATTTTTCCAGTATGGCGGTATATTGTCGCCAGTTCCCGGAGTCGTTGATTACTGCATAATTTATCGATGCTCCCGGCGTTGGCGAGCGTGTTAGCGGCACATCAAGTGCTGTTTTCGGCGCAACCATGATATCGCCGATACTTTTCTTGTTATCCATCGTTAACGTTAAACTCATATACCACGAGGTGGGGTTAACTATCCGTATAGTATTTTTTTTAGCAATAAAGCGTAATTTTTTCTCCTCCGCTTCCGTGGGCGCTTTTAGCCCAGTCGGGCGAATTAAAATTTTTAGCCTCAAACGAAGCGGTAACACCAGTTTTCGCGGGTGGTTTTTAATGTCCTGGGTGACTGGCGGTATCTGATAAATGTTTAGCCAGAAGAGACTCTCCCGGTCCGTTGCAAGCTGCTGGCGGGAACTCAGGAGCAGGCGAAGCGTTCTCAGTTCTCCTGGCTGCATTTTAAATACCGGCGGCAGCGCCACCAGCGGCGTTTTGCTGTTATCCGGAGAGGCGACAATGTTTCCGGCGTCGGTCCATACCTGTAACAGCATTGGCGTTGTATTATCGTTGGATAATGTCAACGACTGAGCGACATCATCTGAAGCAAAAATAATTCGGGTTCTGTCAATATTAACGGCGGCTTGTGCCGGGCCATGCAATCCCGTTAACCCAAGTAGCGTTAATATGACTTTACTGAAAACTAACCACTGCCTGTAATTGCGCATTCACGCTTCCTGCCGTTACTGTTTGTCCGCCGATCGCCTCAAGCGAGGCAGTAAAATCACCGCTGTAGGTTTCTACTGAACCGGATGATACCCGTGTGGTTAAATCTTTATAGCCATACCAGCCTCGGGCGTTGCCAGTGCCTGTCTTGATCCGATCGGGTAACAGGTTAATCGGCGTACCGGCATCGTTATAGATGCGGATACCCACTCCGGAAGCTACGCCAGGTTCGCCATAATGGGTGTCCAGTAGCCACGACAGACCGCCTGCGGATGTGGTTAGCCCCAGGCGACGCGCCGCCGCCACGGCGGTGGGTTGATTAACGACAAACCCCATTGCGACATTAGCGGCGCTGGTGGACGGGAGGGCACTGGACACGGCGCCGGACTCACATTCCAGGCTGACGTGGAAAGGCGCCTGACTATTGCCTCCGGCGGCTAATATGCCGACGGCGACAGGGGGAATTTTCACGATCGCAGGATAATCTGTGATTTTACATAACGCGCCGCGAACATAGGTGACGCTATTATATGTACTCCATGCCCCGGGCCAATAGCTGGGCCAGCCATAATAATCGCTGGCATGATCCAGTCCCGCTTTGATCCGCTCGGTAATCAAGCCTGGGCCTTTAAACGCGATATAACCCCGAGGCTGCGTCCAGGTATCTCGGTCCATTGGATTCTGGTAGGCAAAATATTTTCTTGAGTCAATTTTAAACATCTCATATAGCACGTTGCTAAACGCGCTGGCAGGAATATAAATATATTTGTCATCCTGAAACCAACTGTCTGCGGTAAGTTGGCGTTCTTTCCAGAAACGGCTGTAATATTCGCCGGTACTGAGGTTTGTCATACGGACAGCAACATTACGCTCCACATCATAATAGGCGCCTTCTACTTCGGGAGTAAAAAATGCCCCCGCAAAAGCGCTATCGCCATTTGTCGAATACATCTCATAGAGCTTCCCGGCATCGGCGGTATCGCAGCGGTAAAGTACCTGTTTACTGGAATAGGGCGTTCCGGTGGCGGCCGTCAGGAAGTTACCGATCCCACTGGCCAATAGTGTGCCGGAGGGTTGAAATGTTTCACTATTACTGACGCTAATCACCGTTGGCAAACCGATATTACCGGTATTCGTGTCAGTTGCGCCGATCCAGTTTTGCGCCGTGTAGCCCGCTTTTATCGCCGCGTCAGAGAGCGCGCTCTTATCGGTGACTTTGATACAGGACGACCATGTTCCGGCGCTGACGAACAGGCTGGTGATAAACAATAGCGTTCGGAAACTAAAAAGCATTGTGCTATTCCTTCTCGCAGATTTTGTTCAGATAGAGAAACGGTTCTTTGGTGTGAAGATCGAGTTGGTAGGCAACCCGGCAACGCTGGTTTGCCCCTGTTCCCCAGCGTACCAGTAGAGAACCCGACGGATGGGCGATACGGGCATAAATCTGCCCACTCTGGCCGACCATGCCGATGTTTGTGCCTTCACCGTTGAAAACATCAGCGCCCATTGGCGGTATGCCGCCATCCGGCATCTTCACGGAGATCAGCACCGCTTTGCCGCTGATAGTGGCGAAATTGACACGCGCGATGGCGCCGGCATAGGGCACAATCTGCTGACTTCCTCCCGTCAGTTCGGCATCGCTGCGCATCTTACGGGTATCGAGCGTAACGTTATTGACGCGGTAAGGAGATAACGAAGGCAGAATGGCGTAACCAAAGCGATCAACCACAGCGCCCTGGCCATTTTGTACGATCGCGCCCTGCGCGCCATCGGCATGAATAAGCGCAAAGGTATCGCTGGTATAGGGGCCAGCCGTCAGACCGCCAGGGTGGAGTACCAGGGTGCCGGACGCGCCCAGCCCTTCCTGACGATAGTTATCACCCTGGTCATAGTTGGTGCGAAGTGCGCCAAACCGGGTGTTCTGTTGTAGATTACCGCCAAACGTCGTTGGCGCGCTGCTATCGCTATTACTATTGCGATAACGCTCGTAGCCGCCATAAACCGACCATGACAGGTCGCTGTTTTCACCGCTACTGCCGGTCATGGATACGGTTGAGGAACGGCTTTGACTGGACTGGTTATAATTCATGGCGACAGACGTTCTGTTTTCGCCCCAATCCAGCGGTATAGAGACATTAAACGACATTGTGGTTTCGGTATATTTTTGTCGGCTACTCACGTCCAGTGGTTCGTTAACGCCGTGATAAAAGCGATCGTAATCCCAGGTGGTGCGCTGTCGTGCGATATTCACCCCGTAGCTTATATTCCGCCACTGGTTGCTATACCCCATTTGTAGCTGTGTTATACGCGATTGGTTATTGTAGTAGTCTGCGGTGCTGGCGCTGAGGTTAAGCGTGCCAAGCCGTCCTAACGGCTGGCTTACCGTCGCGGACAGGCGATTGCGCTGATGCAGCGTGTCGGAGTAGTAATCAATCCCCGTTTTTGCTTCCCGGCGTACGCCGAGCACGTCCTGAAGATCGCGAAAGCCGTTGGTTGAATAACGATAAGCCGCCAGTACCAGGTTAGTGCCGGTGGTAAACGTTTTGCTGTAACTGAGTTCCGCGCGCCAGCCTTGCTGGCGATCGTTATGCTCTGCGCGCGCATTCGACCAGGTGGCGTTAAGGCCGAACGCGCCCATACCGGTGGCCCAGACGCCGCCCGCCAGCCATGCCTGGTAACGCTGCGCAATTCGTGAACCGAGGTTGAGGGTAATGGTGTTATTAACGCCGTGCTGGAACGTTCCCTCAAAGAAACGATTTTCAATATCGTAGTACTGACGAACCCTGCCGAAGGCCAGCGAATAGTGCCAGTTACCGGGACGTACCGAATCCGGCACGGAAGAATAAGGCACGGTGAAACGTGAGGTTTTACCGCTGGCCTCGATAACCTCTACCTCCAGATCGCCTTGATAACGGGTGTTGTACAGATCGTCAATATAAAATGGGCCCGGCGGAACGTTGGTTTCATAAATCACTTTCCCCAGTTGTTTTACTACCACGTGCGCGCTACTGGCCGCTACGCCCCGAACTTCCGGCGCATAACCGCGTTTGCCCTGCGGGCGCATCCGCTCGTCGGTGACAAGTTTAGCTCCGTTAAAAGACAGACTGCCGAATAAGCTGGAGTCCGTATAGCTATCGCCCAGCGACAGAATACTGTTAATAGACGCGACAGGTCTTTGCACCCAGGTTCGAACGCTATTATAGCGCCAGGCGCTTCCGCTCTGGTTGCTATTGGCATAGCGCAGATTACTTTGATGACGGACCTGCCAAAGTCCGAGGTTAACGCCCATGTTTAAACCGCTCCATAAGTATTGGTAGCGATAATGGCTGTCGGTATTTTCGGTGTGGGTCCAGTTTGTGTTATGGCGTAAAAACAGCGCCAGCGCGCCGCTATCCCACTCTGAAGGGGAGATATAACCGCGCGGTTTGTGCGTAAGTTCGGTCATTGGAATCGTCAGCAACAGGCGAAGCGTGGCGCTATCAAATTGCCAGCCGGCATGAGGCACCCACTCCCTGAGCGGGCGACACTCGGTCGCAGCGTCGGTCGCGGGGAGTGATTTTATCTGTGCCGCTTTCATCACCGATAAGGGCAGACAGGGTTCAGTCTGTTGACCCTCTTTTACAGCATTAAATCGAATATTAGTGCTCGAGGTTACCAGCGTGCCATTAACGTAAACGTCGGCAAGATAGTCTCTGGAAGGCGTTTGCTGTTCATTAAAACGGGCAATATTTTGTCCGTAAGTGGCCCCCTGAAGTAGCGCAGGATCAAAATAATACTCTTCACCCTGCGCGGAGCCTGAGCAAACTATGGCGATCAATAGCGCAAGGCTTTTGCGGTTCAAATTAATGGTGGGGGACATCGTAGCTCTCGCTTATCCTTGCGCCCAGGTCGTTAACCAAAGTAACGGTGACTGTACCGGAGAAGGATTTGAGTGACCGTTTGCCCGGCAGCCACCAGGTTTGACTGGAGAAAGGGGCAATCATGTCAGCATCCAGGTTATACGAAGCGCCGTTCACTTTTACATTCAGGTTACTTAAAGAGGCAAACCAGGGCTGCGGATTAACAATAACAATACCGCTTTTTCCGGAACCCTTATTTACCGTTTTAATCTGTAGTTTTTTCGCCAGATTATCAGGTTTACCTAGCCCGTCAGGACGATAGAAAAGTTTTATTCTTGAGCGCAGCATCACCAACATTTTATTTTGCCCGCTGTCGCTGCCAATATTCGTTGGTGGTACCTGTAATACGTTAAACCAGAATACTGACTCACGATCCTGCGGCAATTTTTTCGTGTTGTTATAAATTACGCGTACCACCTGGCCTGCTTTGGGTTGAATACGAAATACCGGCGGCGTGGCAATGAACGGCATCGCGCTGCTATTTTCCGGGCTGGTATTCATATCGCCATCGTCAAACCAGGTTTGTACGATATAAGGTATTGCATCATTATTTTTTAACTGCACATCTACGGAGGAGGCTGTTGATGGGTAAATTATTCGGCTACCCAAAATAGTAACGCTCGCCCACGATGCTGTGGCGGGTAGGGCCAGCAATAGAAAAACTATTAAGTAATATAATGCGGAATGTCGGGTATCCATTTTCATCTCAACAACTCCCTGGCGATTGAAAATGGTCTGGCGTTTCAACGCCAGACCGTAGCGACAATTATTTATACGAAACGGCGTATTGTAGGGTGGCAGCGACTGTCCCAGCCTCTGCTTTCCCGGTAGAGTAATACCGCGCGGTATAAGTCGCGCTCGCTTCAGAAGCATTTGGTTCCAGCTGTAGGTCGCCGTCGCCAGTAAAGCCGCCGGTCAGATTGATTGGCTCCCCTGAAGTGTCGAGTAATTGGACTTCAACATTTTTCGCGCTGCCAGTATTACCCAGGTTACCGTTACTGGTGACCTGATTACCGACAAAGACAGTGGAAATTTTTGTTGTTTTGTCCTTAGAGCCGGTACACCCGGACAGCCCAATATCAAACGTTATTGGCCCCGCAGTTTTCCCTTGTTCTGATAAGTCTTTAGTACTTACTGTTGGCAATAACACGACGGGTTTAGCCTGATTACCATTAATCACGACAGAGCACGTTTCATCAGAGACTTCCCCTTGAAAGGTGATGGTGTTATCAGAAACAGCCATCGCGCTGCTGGAGACAAGAAGCGAGCCTGTGATCATTGCTAAATATTTTTTCATAGACATATGATAATGTTCCTGTATTAATCTTTACTTTTTCAGGACGAGTGCAATTCGCCCGAATGTTTCGTGCTTATGGAGGAGTGGTAAAAATAACGATCATTAACTCTATTTTTGGATGTGAGCTATACCCTCCTGACTATTGATAATGCGATATAAAACAAACAGACTTATTTCTCTTATCATGAAATAGAGCGATAAGCGCTTTCGTCCATACATCTCATTAGTACAACTGATAGTGTTATCATTTAATTGAGTGTAATCCGATAACAATTCTCTCCGCGTCTGAATAGATAGACTATGTTGCAATACAAACCTGCACATTTTTGCTATGTAAAATCCGTATCAGTTAAACCTCCCGATGGATAATACGATGGTGAGATTAAGGTAAATTTTCTGAAATGTGCTTCTGAAACAGTATAATTAGTCTTACTTTTTTCTTACTTTTGGCCTTTCAGAAGTTTCCTGAGTTTGCGTTAAGGTAAAGAAAAGTGTTCAGATTTACCTATAACTGTTTGATTTGTAATGTGCAGGTAATACTTGTGTCAATTATTGTTTACTATAAGTGATACTTATAAGTTAAACTCAGGTTAATTAGGGGGCTGAATTCTTTTTTGAGCATGATAATATGTCGTCTGAATGATGGATGCAGTTACCTTTAGGATTGTCATGAATGAAAGTATATTTTTACTTGATAAGCGTGTTGTATTTGATAGTACGAAGATGACCTTATCGCATGGTAATGAGATAATCAGAATATCAGAAGCTGAGACCCATCTGCTTCTTGCTTTTTGGCATGGTCTTTACAAAAAAGAAGATATTATTCATTTTGTTTGGGAAAATCGTGGAGGCTGCGTCTCAGAATCAAGTTACTATAAACTCATTAATCAAATGAGAAATGATTTTAGTAGCATCGGTCTACAGTCATCTGACATCGTAACTCGCCCTCGGGTGGGGGTGTCGCTGTCTGTTGCCATTGAACCTATAAAAAAAATCACCTCCCTAAAGGTGAGTGATGAAAACGTTAAAGGCACCCCGACTCGGGAGAACATATTTTACAAAATTAAACGTCACAGCGTATTTGTGGTATTAACAGGAGCCATTCTTCTGGCATTGCTCTATGGTGTATTTACTATATATAAAGCGCCTGTTCGTAACAGCCCTGATAGTTTTTTTACATATCTTGGCGAATATAACGATTATGCAATCTATAAAACAAAAGAGGATAAGGTCACATTAAGTGAAGTAGTTTTTGCTTTTAACTCTCTAAAAATTAAAATTTACCGGCAAAATGGACGCCATCTTTATTATATCAGGGAGCCTAATATGAATATTTTTCTGCAATGCTTAAATCCTGTTGAAATGGCGGTGCCAAAATGTATTACAGTAAAAGAACGTTACTGATTATATTTGTAATATTTATCGCCATTGTCGCAATCGGATCGATAATAGCGCTTGAGTGGGTAAACCGTGACTCTTATAGAACCAATAATCTTATATGCACGACAAAATCAGAAGCGTATATTGAACCACGAAAATTGTACATGGATGGTGGACTTGTGCTGGATCTTAAATCCGGCAGGATTACCCTACACTACGATGTTACTACCGATACGAAAGAGAAACGGCTTTTTTTTCGTGATATCTGCATCAGCAAACTGCGCAGAACGGGTATGAAAACATTTACTTTTAAAGTCAATTCAGTTAAGACTTTTGAGTCTGATACTGCTGGCGATTTGTTTTCCTGGTTGAGACTGTTACAGCCTGGTACGATTAATGAGTTAAAGATGGTCAAAATTGGGAAAAATACCTACATGTTTTCGCTTAATCGGCATTTGTATAATGTGTGTACCACCAGTAGTAACGTTGAGTTGTAGCTAATAATCACTGTATTGATGGGAATTCGTTCCGTGATGGTTATGCCTCATCAGGCAGCGAACCTGGTATCAGGCTAACATATTGAATTTAGATATCTGCTATCGCTTATTTTAACGATAGTATCCTGCACCTGTTGGGTATTGATATTTTCTTGTCTATTTTCGGCACAGGGAGTGCCATCTTGCTATCATTAAGAACGTATAACCTATCTCTCAATATTGCTTTTCTATATTAATGTTACTTTAGTTATCCTATAAAAGCGTACAGTGGCAAAAGGAAGGCCGGTAAGAGGGCAATGATTTGAAAGTAAGAAAGCTATTTCTGATGTTGTTTATTGCCGTTCCACTGATCGTAATGATATTGGTGGGGTTACTCGCGGGTATCTTCCAGCTAAAACGAGATATCGCCGTCAGCGCCAATACGCTGCTGCGGTTTAGCGCGGATATATCTGCCGCCTCCTGGCAAGTCGCCGGAAAAGCCGCCAGACTGGCTGAGAGTTCCTGTACTGATACGCTGAAAGAACTGTCCAGAACGCGGGCCTTCACTCCTTATGTCCGTGACATTGGGTTTCTGGAAAATGGTGATATCACTTGCTCCTTTGTCACAGGAACCGAACGCTATCATTTTTCCCGGCTGGCAGGGCTTTCTTTACCTGCTTCTTATCCGGAACGGTGGTTGCGATCTATCGGTAGTATGGCCGAAGGACCCGATCGCCTTGTTGTGGTTTATGTGAAAAAAGTAGCAGCGAATAAAGCGGCTTTCGTCATTGTGGATTCGCAGTATGTCCAGGAGCTCATAGAGATATTGGCTGCAGAGAGAGCATCAGCCTTTAGCCTGACATTCGGCGCAGGGGAGGCGATTACCAGCGCTGCGACGTTGCGCGGTAAGGCGTTTTTAACGCAGCGGTTCACCTCAACCGATCACACTATCTAGCTGATGGTGCGAACCCCTTTCTCAACGTTATCGGCATACTGGTTACAAAACCTTTTTATTTTTGTTCCGCTGTCATTGTGTCTTTCTGTAGGGATGATGTTGTTCTACAGGCGCTGGTATTTAAAACGTTTATCTCTGGCCCGGGAGATTGCCAGGGGGATAACGCACAATGAGTTTACGGTACATTATCAACCTGTTTTTAACGTTAAACACGCTAGTTGCGGCGGCGTGGAGGCGCTAATGCGCTGGCCGCAACCGGATGGCCGTTTTATAACTCCCGATATTTTTATTACCGCCGCAGAAAATGAAGGCATGATTATTCCTCTCTCTCGTCATCTGTTCGAACTGATTGCTCATGACGCGATAAACTGGACTGTACCGGATGATTTCTATATCAGCGTAAATATATCGCCTGCGCATCTTATGGATGACGGTTTTATACAAGATATAGAGGCGCTCAGGACTCGTTTGGGAACGATAACGCTTATGTTGGAGCTCACCGAACGTAGCCTGATTGTAGAACCTTCACAGGTCGCGGAAAAACTTTCAACGCTCCGTGAAAAAGGCGTGTTAATAGCGATTGATGATTTTGGGACCGGCTATTGCTCACTCTCCTATCTCCAACAATTACCTGTAGACTATCTTAAAATAGACAGAACGTTTATCGATACCATTGATACCAGCAGCGATGATGTTCCTGTCCTGAATACTATCATTACGCTGAGTCAGCGACTGGGACTCAATGTGGTTGCCGAAGGGGTCAGTACCCAGCACCAATTGCGTTACATCTTAAGCCACGGGGTAGGATTCGTTCAGGGATTTCTTTATGCCAGGCCGATGGGGGCTAATGACTTTATGAGCTGGCTTGGCAAGTCGGCCCAGAGGCAAAATGGTTTGCTCAAGGGGGAAAACGAATCTGCGAGTGGCCTGGTGGCTGAATAATACAGGAGCTCGCTACGGAAAAAAATTCAATAGCGCGATATATCCTGGTAATATGTTTATGCCGTGAAGAAACGTGATAGCACTGGGGCGGATATTTTTATGAGTCAGAACAATTATCTGATTGACAAAAGAGTTATTCTTGATTGTGAACGAATGACGCTTTCCTGCGCCGGAGAGTCGATAACGATATCTGAATCGGAACGCAGTTTGCTTATCGCTTTTTATGAAGGCCTTTTTAAAAAAGATGATTTAATTAACTATGTCTGGGGGCGCAAGGGTGTCGTGGTCTCTGATGCCAGTTATTATAAACTGATTAACCAGCTACGAGGATCATTTGATAAAATTGGTCTTAAGGGGGCGTCTGTTGTGACTCGTCCTCGCGTGGGTGTTTTACTCTCAGTTTCCATTGAACCGTTGAGTGATGAGGCGCAAAATACGCCGTTGCCTGCTGTTGCTGAAACAGAAGTATCGACGGTTGAAGTGCGGCACGATGACACTATTATTACCCCAATACCGGGCGCTGTGAATAAAAAAGATTGGCTCTACTTTTGCCTGGCCGCGCTTCTGATGTTTTTTATGATGTATAAAGTTAAGGGTGAAAATATTGATTACTTTACCCTTCAGGGTTCGTATGATGGATACACTTTTTATAGTGTCGGGCATGATAAAACCCATCTGACGGATATCGTTGAAGCGTACTCTGAGATGAGTAATGAAATACATAAACAAAACGGAAAAATCATTTATTACATTCGCGTTCCTAATACAAATATTTTTGTCCAGTGTCTTAACCAACTTGATATAGCGGAGCCGAAATGCATTTCCATAAAAGAACGTTATTAAGCGTGGCGACGCTTGGTATGCTGGCTGTTTCAGTCGTACTGATGGTAGTTTGGGTACGAAACAGTAACCATAGTTCTATTAATACTAATGAATTTTTATGTACGACAAGAACAGTAACGACGATACAGCCTAAAGATATCCATGCCGATGGCAGTCTTGTTCTTGATTTTAAGATGAAGAGAATTACGCTTCAATATGAAATAAAAACAAAAGATAACGGTGTAAAAATATTATACCGGGACGTGTATATGAAAAATTTACATCGAACAGAGCCTGGTGTTTATACGTTCGAAGTATCCCAGGTAAAAGTCTTTGCCACGGACACGGCTGGCGATCTGTTATCATATTTACGGGTTCTGCATCCGGAAGCGGCTAATGAGATTCGAATATCTAAAGTGGGTGAGAAAACCTTTTTTTATTCTCTTAATCGGCAGCTTTATAACGTTTGTACCGCGCAGTAGATCTGAATGTTGTCTGAATGCGTCAGAAAGCGAGTTGCGAAATTGCCCTCCGCAAGGGTAAAGGTTAACTCAATAATCAATAAAATACATGAAAAACAATGAGTTATGAATTTTTTGCTCTTCATGGAGGTAACTGATACTCGCTGATAACCTCTCGCAGTCCGCCTGACGGATGCGATGCCAGGATCGGGTCTGAAGCAACTATGAATCCGCTATTAATAAAAAAGTAAGAACTCTGTAAGACTGATTTCATATCCATTATCGAATATATCAGGTTATATTACCTCCGCAGTTGGCATGACTGGTAATAAGCGCATTAGGTGCTGTTAATCTAAATGCTATTTGTGTGCCATAAGTTCCGGTACCGCCTTAATTATATATCAAAAATGGAGTGGTTTTAATGAAAAGACGGTCTTCGTTCCTTGTTTTTTTAGGTTTATTATTAGCGTCACCTTTAGCTTTGGCTAACGATCAGCACACCGTATCGTTTGGTTATGCACAAACTCATCTCAGTTCATTGAAAAATAGCGATAGCAAAGATCTGCGAGGCTTTAATTTTAAATATCGTTACGAGTTCAATGAGACCTGGGGGATGTTAGGCTCATTCACCGCGACGCGCAATGAAATGGAGAACTACACCTGGAAAGAGGGGAAATTGCATAAAAATGGTTCCGATTCTGTAGACTATGGTTCTTTGATGTTTGGACCAACATATCGTTTTAATGACTATGTGAGCCTGTACGGCAATGCGGGTATAGCGACGATGAAATTTAATAAACACTCAAAAGAAGACTCCTTTGCCTACGGCGCTGGCGTAATATTTAATCCAGTTAAGAGTATATCTATCGATGCATCATGGGAAGCCAGTCGTTTCTTCGCTGTGGATACCAATACATTTGGTGTCAGCGTAGGTTATCGCTTCTGACATTAAAATTATAAGCGTTACGTTTATGGCAAGGAATTAAAAATAATATGGCGCTGCTACAGAATAGGGATGGTTATGAGCGCTCAGGTAATCTTAAGAGGAAGATAAAACACTCACCGTAGCGTTATTCTATTGATGAAATTATGATAAATTCACTATCGGAACAACTTCCGTTAAAAACGATAGGTATAGTTTTAACGGATGATTATTATACTTATTTAGGCATCGCTTCACTCTTTGAGGATGGGAAGTGCTTTATGTTCCCACTCAATGGAGAATATAATTCGTGTCAGATATCAGCTAGCGAAGATATCATAATTATTATTGATGGACGAGTTTTGATTCAGGGGGTCTGGAAAGGTTTTAAGGCGCTCATGCAGCATTATCCACATGCTCGTCGAATCTGGCTCACGCGCAGAGATATTGGAAAACTTTATCCACATGGCTGCGATAGAGATCCTGATATCGATCCCGATTTGGCAAAGCCTGTTTTTATTGAGCATTTCATTAAATACGCTTGTGCAAACGAAGTAGCGGTCGGTGAACTTGCGCCGTTGACAAAAAAGGAGGAGGAGTTGTTATGGCACTTTTTATATAAAAAGTCGATGAGTCAGATCGCCAGTAGCTATGGCATGAGTCGTAAGACTTTGTACATTCATAGATTGCGTATCTGTCGTAAATATGGCTTCAAACGCTTTTTCCATTTGCTATTTATTTACCAAAGAAGTCGCCATATCTTCGCATCTAAAATTTGCCGTGTAGACAAAAACGCCGATCAGGCTTGAAGCAAAAAAGATGAAAAAGTTAACGATGAGAGAGTGTGAAAGCATCAATCCTACTATGCTGCTTGCCATTAAGATACTTATCTCGGCGCTTGACGAAAAAACAAAAATAAGGCTCAGAGAGCATATTGAAAAAACTGAACAAGAAATAGCCTCAAGCATACATGATAGCATCATGACAGAGACTTTTCTTCAGCAAATGAAAGACATTCGTTACATCTTAAATATAGTTCCTTGACGGCGTTCAGAAGCAAGAACGCGTTATTATTTAATGATTAATAGACCAGGTATTAGTATGAAAAAGATCTTAGTATGTTTCGTCGGCTTGGCTTTAACCGCATGTAGCGCTAATTCGTTGAATTATGGCGCTGAACAGGTACGGGTGATGACCAGCGAGCCAGGTAAGGAATGCAGCTACTTAGGGGATATCACGGGCAGCCAGGGGAATTTCTTTACCGGTGGCTGGACTTCCAACAGTAACCTGGAAACGGGTGCCCGTAACGATCTGAAAAACAAAGCTTATAAAATGGGCGGAAATACGGTAGTCCTGTTAACCCAGCGTGCAGGCCAGACAGGAAGTTCATGGCACGGTTCGGGCTCAAGCAAACAAACCAATGTCACGTTAAGCGGGAACGTTTATCGTTGCCCTCGTTAACCTTATTTTGCAGGCAATATATGCCTGTTTAGCGCGCGCGCCGCACTGGCGACGCGCGCGCTATTTGGGCTAACCTTGCTTTTTCTCGCTGTATTCCCGCCAACCGCCGCCTAATGCTTTATACAGATTAATGATATTCAGCTGTTGCATGAGCCGTGTGCGTACCAGGCGCTGTTGCGCGCCATAAAGCATACGATGGGTATCAAGCAGCGTAAGGTAGTCATCGACGCCTTCCTGAAAACGGAGTCCGGCCAGCTCATAGGCGATTTGACTGGCTTCAACCGCGCGTTGTTCTGATTGCACCTGGTCATTCAGCGTACGCTGTCCCGCCAGACCATCCGCCACGTCGCGAAAGGCTTGCTGAATAACGTTTTCATACCTGGCGATTTCAATCTGTTTTTGGACATGCGCCCTATCCAGGTCAGCGCGTAATGCGCCGCCGTGAAAGAGAGGCAAGGTGATTTGCGGTAGAAAACGCCAGCTTCCCGATCCCGGTTCAAAGAGTCCGCTAAGAGACGCGCTGGCCGTTCCCGCCGCGCCTGTCAGGCTGATGGTCGGGAAGAAGGCGGCGCGCGCTGCGCCTATCCGGGCGTTTGCGCCACGCAGCCTGTACTCGGCGGCGCGAATATCCGGGCGGCGTACCAGCAGATCTGACGGTAATCCGCCTGGCAGAGTGGTCGGGATCGCGCCTTCCGTAAGCGTGACCGCCTCGTTTAGTCGACGCGACAGTTCAGGCGTGAGCGGCTGGCCCAACAGCAATTCCAGCGCGTTACGATCCCGCGCCAACTGTCGCGTATACGCCGCGCGATTGATTTCCGCAGAACGCAGCGCGATCTCCGCCATACGCAGATCGAGCTGTGTGGCGTTGCCTGTCCGGGCAAGCTGGGTTGTCAATGTGTATGAACTTTTTTGCGCGGCCAGCGTATCTTCGGTTAAGCGCAGCAGCTCCCGGTCAGCCCGTAGCGTCAGCCAGGCGCTGGCGACTTCGGAAACCAGGCTCATTCGCGCCGCAATGTACGTCTCATCAAGCGCCATATAGGCGGCTAATGCCTGGTCGCTAAGGCTTCGCACTCGCCCCCAGAGATCCAGTTCCCAGGCCGTCGTCGCCCCAGCCATCTCGTAGCGTCGGTTAATCTCAGGCTCGTCCGTGACGCTGAGATCGGCGGGAGTGCGACCGGCGTCCATGGCGGTGGCGATGCCGAGCGTCGGCAGCATCTCCGCGCGCTGAATACGGTATAACGCCCGGGCGGCTTCAACATTGAGCCCTGCCTTGCGTAAATCCCGATTATTGCGTAACGCGATCGCAATCAGTTCCTGTAGAAGCGGATCGTGGAAGAAATCACGCCAGCCAATGTCAGCGGCATCCGGCGCGCCAGAAACGGTTGACGTTGCGTAGGGATAGACCATCGCAGTCGGCGATGCGGGGCGTTCGTGCTTCGGCGCCATCGTACAGCCAGCAAGCGTGGTGACGAAAGCAAGCGTCGCCAGCGTGGCGGTCTGCCGATAGCCTGTAAAAGTGATCTTCATTATGCCATTCCCATCATTATGCTTGCTGATCATGTGAATCAACGCGGTTCTCACGCTTTAATGCCATCCTGCGAACCACCACGTAAAACACAGGCGTCAATAACAGGCCGAAGAGCGTGACGCCCAACATGCCGGCAAACACGGCGATGCCCATCGCATGTCGCATTTCAGCGCCGGCACCCGTCGCGAGTACCAGCGGTACTACGCCTGCGATAAAGGCGAATGAGGTCATCAGGATAGGACGCAGACGCAGGCGGGACGCTTCCAGTACGGCGGTCAGCGGGTCTGCGCCGTCGTGTTCTTTGGCGCGGGCAAACTCGACAATCAAAATGGCGTTCTTGGCCGCCAGGCCGACCAGCACCACGAAACCAATCTGCGTAAAGATATTGTTATCTCCGCCAGATACCCACACGCCGACAATGGCTGAGAGTAATGACATAGGCGCAATAAGCAGGACGGCGAAGGGCAGCGACCAACTGTTGTACTGCGCCGCCAGGATCAGGAAGGCCAACAGCACCGCCAGCGCAAAGATAGCAAGCGCGGAGTTGCCGGCCTGTTTTTCCTGATAAACCAGATCGGTCCATTCGAAGACCATCCCTTCCGGCAACGTTTCACGCACGATCTTTTCAATCGCATCCGTCGCCTGTCCGGAGGAGAAGCCCGGAGCCGGTCCACCGCTAATATCTACCGAGGGGAAGCCGTTGTAATGGATGATTCTGTCCGGCCCCGACTGGCGCATAATCGTGACGAAAGCGCTAAGCGGGATCATCTCGCCCTTCGCATTGCGGACTTTAAGCAGGCCGATATCCTCTTGTTGCATACGGAATGGCGCATCGGCCTGCGCCATCACCCGCCAGGTACGGCCAAATCGGTTGAAATCGTTGACGTAAAGCGAGCCGAGGTTAATTTGCAACGTTTCAAAGATGTCGGTGAGCGATACCCCCATTGATTTCGCCTTTACCCGGTCGATATCCACCTGTAATTGCGGGGCGTTCGTCTGGAAACTGGCCAGCATATTGGCCAGTTCGGGCGTCTGCATCGCCTTAGACATAATCTCGCTTTGCACCTTTGTCATCGCTTCAAATCCCAGTTCCGCACGATCTTCAATCTGCAATTTAAAGCCGCCCGTCGCGCCAAGCCCTGGAACCGGCGGTGGCGGGAAGATGCCAATAAATCCGTCGGGAATGTGGCTAAATTTGTGCATTAGCTTTCCGGCGATAGCGTTAGCGGAAAGCGAAGGATCTTCACGCTCGTCAAAGGGTTTCAGCATGGCGAACATTAGCGCCGAATTTGGCACATTTACCGGGCCGTTAACCGACAGGCCGGGGAAGACGACGACGCTTTCAACGCCGGGTTCCGCCAGCGCGATAGCGGACATCTGTTTCACGACCGCCTCTGTGCGATCCAACGATGCGCCGCTTGGGAGCTGGGCGATGCCGACGAGATAGTATTTATCCTGCGCAGGCACAAACCCGTTCGGCACCTGATGGAAGCCAAGCCAGGTCAGCCCCACAAAGCCAGCATAGAGCACCATCACAATGACGCTGCCGCGCACGGCCCGACGGACGGCGCTAACATAGCGGTTCGACGCGCTGTCGAAGAAACGGTTAAAGCGATGGAAAAAACCGCCAGTGAACGTGCCCATCAACCGCGTTAGCCAGTCAGCCTTCGCAGTATCGTGGTGCGGTCTTAGCAAAATGGCGGCCAGCGCAGGGGAGAGCGTCAGCGAGTTAATGGCCGAAAGGATGGTCGAAATAGCGATGGTCAACGCGAACTGACGATAAAACTCACCCTGCAGGCCCGCCAGGAATGCGGAAGGGATAAAGACCGCCGTTAGCACCGAGGTAATAGAAAGAATGGGACCAGTGACTTCATCCATCGCCTTCTTTGCCGCCTCTCCGGGACTTTTGCCCTGCGAGATATGTCGTTCCACGTTTTCGACCACAACGATGGCGTCATCGACAACGATACCTATCGACAGGACCAAACCAAACAGCGAAAGCGTATTCAGCGAAAAGCCAAACAGGTGCATCAAGGCAAAGGTGCCGACCAGCGAAACGGGAACCGCCACCAGAGGAATAATGGACGCCCGCCAGGTTTGCAGGAACAGCACCACGACAAGGACGACCAGCACGAGGGCTTCCAGCAACGTAATCGCCACCGATTGTAGCGATGCGCGCACGAAGACCGTAGGATCATAGGCAATCCGGTATTCGATATCCTGCGGGAAGTTTCGCTGCAACTCATCCATTTTGCCGCGAATCGCGTTAGAAACGTCAATCGCATTAGCGCCCGGACTTTGAATAATCTGTAACGCTGGCGCCGCTTCGCCATTCAGTAAACTGCGCAGCGTATAGGCATCTGCGCCCAGCGTGACGCGGGCGACATCACGCAGACGCGTCACCTCGCCGTCAGCGCCGATTTTTACCACAATCTCGCCGAACTGTTCTTCGCTGGTCAGGCGGCCCAGCGTGTTCACCGTCATCTGAAAAGCGGCGGAGGCCTCCGGCTGTTGCCCGACGGAACCGGCGGCGACCTGTACGTTTTGTTCCCGCAACGCCGTAACGATATCACTGGCGGTAAGACCGCGGTTGGCGATTTTCGCCGGGTCCAGCCAGACGCGCATGGCGTACTCGCCCGCGCCCCAGACGAGAACATCGCCGACGCCGGGTAAACGGGCCAGCTCGTCGCGAACCTGCCGGATGGCGAAGTTAGACAGGTAAAGCGAGTCATAGCGTTTTTGCGGCGAGACAAGATGGACCACCATCAACATATCGGGTGACGTTTTCTCCGTTACAACGCCAATTCGCTGGACTTCTTCGGGCAGGCGAGGCAGCGCGCGGGATACCCGGTTTTGCACCTGAATTTGCGCCATATCAGGATCGGTTCCCTGTTCGAAGGCGATAGAGATAACCATGCGGCCATCAATGGCCATCTGGGTATTCATATACAACATGCCGTCAACGCCGTTGATCACCTGTTCCAGCGGCGCGGCTACCGTATCGGCAATCACTTGCGGGTTAGCGCCGGGGTAGCTGGCGCTAACCTGTACCGTGGGCGGCGTAACGGCCGGATATTCACTCAGCGGCAGTTTTAAAAAGGCGATAGCGCCAGCCAGCAGCATTAACAGCGACAGGACGATGGCGAAGATGGGTCGTGCGATGAAAAAGTGGGTGAATTTCATTGGCGCACCGCCTTCGACGCGCTGTCGCCGTCCGCTTTAGTCAATGTCGCGGTCTGTTTCTCGGGCATATTCTGCCGCATCGGCACCAGACGCGGCGCAACGGTCATGCCAGGACGCACCAGCCCCTTGAGGATGATTTTTTCTCCCGGCTGTACCCCCTGTGTAACGACGCGGAGTCCATCGACCATTTGTCCCAGCTCAACCGGACGATACTCCACCTGATTCTCCTTGCCGACGATCAGCACATAGTTTTTGCCCTGATCGGCGCTCACCGCCAGATCGTCAATTAGCACGGTTTCCCGCGGCTCGCCGATGGGCAAACTGATTCGGGCAAACAGGCCGGGAGAAAGCATTCCGTCGGGGTCAGGAATCACGGCGCGCGCCCGGATAGTGCCGGTGCTGCGGTTCATCTGATTGCCCATAAAGTCGAGTACGCCCTGATAAGGCAGCCCGTTATCGGTGGTTAACCCCATGTTGACTACCGGTGGATTTTTGTCGGAGCGGGTATGTCGTAACGCCTTCAGCCAGGTGGCTTCGTCAATATCGAAATACACATACATGGGATTGTGAGACACGATAGTCGTCAGAAGCGTGGCGTTACCCGCTACGCCGCCGCTGACCAGATTGCCACGGGTCACCAGTATGCGGTCAACGCGTCCGGCAATGGGCGCGGTAATACGGGTCCAGGAGAGTTCAAGGCGCGCTGCGGCGACGGCGGCTTTGGCCGATTGCATCTGCGCCTGTCGCGCATTACGCGTGGCGGTGACATCGTCAGCGTTTTTACGTGATACGGCGCCGCTGGCGACCAGTCGTTGAATGCGATCGAAATCCGCCTGCGCCTGGCGGGCCAGTACTTCAGCCTGACGTAATTGCGCGACGGCGGTGTCGAGGGCGACCTCGAACGGGCGCGGATCGATCTGGAACAGCAGTTGTCCGCGGCTTACCAGACGTCCTTCCGGAACGCTGACGGCGTCAAGGGTTCCTCCCACGCGCGAACGCAGCTCCACGGTCTCCGGCGCGGCCAGAAAACCGGTGAATTCCGCCGTAGGCGCGAGTGTACGGCTAAGGGCTTTAGCAACCGGTACCGACGGTGGAGGCGGCGCGCTGGCCGGTGGTCCGACGGCGTTGTCTTTATCCCATAGTGCTTCGCCGGCCATGTAAATCACGCCCCCGATGGCGGCGATGACGCCGGCTATCAACATAATTTTGAATGTTCTACGCATGTCGTTTCCCTCTTTACCGCAGCGTGTCGGCCATTCCGCAACGCTGCCGCAGAATTTTTGGCAAAGGCTAGGCGTTACAACGAAGGAAAGGTCAAGCGTTCCTGGCGGGTTTTTACGGGACGTAGGTCGGCATCGTGGCGTAAATGTCTCGCATCATCCTCTTTTATGAGCCATCTCACATTCTCGCTGAACCGTGCAGCCTGAATACGCTTGACCTTCCCACAATGGCAAGCTTTAGGCTTTCTGATACCGAATAGTCAGGATGGGGAAGTCGTCATGAGTCAGTCAGAAAATCGTCACGACACGATAAGCTTACTTATTGAAGGTATGACCTGCGCGTCGTGCGTCGCTCGCGTTGAAAAAGGTATTAAGGCTGTGCCTGGCGTAACGGACGCTACGGTGAATCTGGCGACGGAGCGCGCCACCGTCCGCGGGACGGCGTCGGCGGAGGCGGTGATCGCGGCGATTGAAAAAACGGGGTATGAGGCGCGACCGGTAGAGACGGTGGGGCAGGGCGGAGACGACTCTGAAGAGAAAAAAGAGGCCGAGCGCGTCAGGCTGAAGCGCGATCTGATTCTCGCCAGCGTGCTGGCGCTCCCCGTTTTTGTGCTTGAAATGGGCTCGCACCTTATTCCTGGTATGCACGAGTGGGTAATAAAAACGATTGGCCTGCAACAAAGCTGGTACTGGCAATTTGCACTGACCCTGTTGGTGCTGACGATCCCCGGTCGCCGTTTTTACCTTAAAGGGTTCCCGGCGCTGGCGCGTCTGGCGCCGGACATGAACTCGCTGGTCGCCGTAGGAACCGCAGCGGCATTCGGCTACTCGCTGGTGGCGACCTTTACGCCAGACCTGTTGCCTGAAGGGACGGTAAACGTCTATTACGAGGCCGCCGCAGTGATTGTCGCGCTTATTCTGCTGGGGCGCTTTCTGGAGGCAAGGGCGAAGGGGCGGACTTCCGAAGCGATTAAACGTCTGGTGGGGCTACAGGCGCGGGTCGCGCATGTGTTACGCGAGGGCCGCATCGTGGATATCCCTGTCGACGAGGTTGTGCTGGACGACTGTGTGGAGGTTCGGCCAGGCGAGCGGATACCGGTTGACGGCGAAGTGACCGAAGGCCGCAGCTTCGTTGACGAGTCGATGATTACCGGCGAACCGATACCGGTAGAGAAATCCGCAGGAAGCGCGGTGGTGGGCGGTACCGTAAACCAAAAAGGCGCGCTCACGCTGCGGGCGACCGCCGTCGGCGGACAGACCATGCTGGCGCAAATCATTCGTCTGGTGGAACAGGCGCAGGGTTCAAAACTGCCGATTCAGGCCGTCGTGGATAAAGTGACGCTGTGGTTTGTCCCGATGGTGATGCTTATTGCTGCGCTGACCTTTGTGGTATGGCTGGCGTTTGGGCCGTCGCCTGCGCTGACTTTCGCTCTGATCAATGGCGTTGCGGTTCTGATTATCGCCTGTCCTTGCGCGATGGGCCTGGCGACGCCGACCTCCATTATGGTGGGAACCGGTCGTGGGGCGGAAATGGGCGTGATTTTCCGTAAGGGGGAGGCGTTACAGCTACTCAAAGACGCTAAGGTGGTGGCCGTAGACAAAACCGGGACGCTTACCGAAGGCCGCCCGGTACTGACCGATCTCGACGTGGCCAGCGGCTTTGAGCGCCGTGAGGTGCTGGCGAAAGTCGCGGCGGTAGAATCGCGTTCAGAGCATCCGATTGCCCGTGCGATTGTCGTGTCGGCAGAAGAGGAAGGGATCGCGCTACCAGGCATGAGCGGCTTCGAATCGGTGACCGGGATGGGCGTATACGCTACCGTTGACGGTACGCGTGTTGACGTGGGGGCCGATCGCTATATGCGCGAAATTGGCGTGGATATTAGCGGCTTCGCCACCACCGCCGAACGGTTAGGGCAGGAAGGGAAATCGCCGCTCTATGCGGCTATTGACGGTCAACTGGCGGCGATTATCGCCGTGGCCGATCCGATCAAACCCAGCACACCCGCCGCAATTAACGCTTTACATCAGCTCGGGATTAAGGTCGCCATGATCACTGGCGATAATGCCCGCACGGCACAGGCTATCGCCAGACAGTTAGGAATTGATGACGTGGTCGCCGAGGTATTGCCAGAAGGGAAAGTCGAGGCGATACGGCGCCTGAAAGCGGCGTATGGGCAGGTGGCGTTTGTCGGCGATGGCATCAACGATGCGCCAGCGCTGGCGGAGTCCGACGTGGGGCTGGCGATTGGCACCGGCACCGATGTGGCGGTGGAATCCGCCGACGTTGTACTAATGTCCGGCAACCTGCAAGGCGTGCCGAATGCTATCGCGCTGTCTAAAGCGACCATCCGCAATATCCACCAGAATCTGTTCTGGGCCTTTGCTTACAATACGGCGCTGATTCCTGTCGCGGCAGGCGCGCTATTTCCGGTCTGGGGCATATTATTGTCCCCGGTATTCGCCGCAGGGGCGATGGCGATGTCGAGCGTGTTCGTGCTGGGCAACGCTTTGCGGCTGCGCCGTTTCCGGGCGCCGATGGCAACCCCATCCGACACATCCACGACATGAGGAGGAGCGTCATGAACATCGGTAAAGCAGCTAAAGCATCGAAAGTTTCGGCCAAAATGATTCGCTACTATGAACAGATTGGTCTGATTCCCGCGGCAAGTCGGACGGATTCCGGCTATCGGGCCTATACCCAGGCTGATGTTAATCAATTGCATTTTATACGCCGCGCGCGCGACCTCGGTTTTTCAGTTGCTGAAATCAGCGACTTACTGAATCTTTGGAATAACCAGTCGCGGCAAAGCGCTGACGTCAAACGCCTGGCGCAGACGCACATTGATGAACTGGACAGACGTATCCAGAACATGCAGCACATGGCGCAAACCCTCAAAGCGCTGATTCACTGCTGCGCCGGCGACGCGCTGCCAGATTGCCCCATTCTGCATACGCTTGGACAACCTGACGATAGCGAGCCGGAGGCGCGTACCGGAGCGGTATTGCGCCGTCCTCGTCGCCACGGACTGGCAAAGCGTCTGTAAGTACTGAGATTACGCTTGACCTTCCAACACTGGCAAGGCCCAGACTGGCAACAGTTCCCACACAAAAGGAGTTCACCATGCAGTTCCATATTGATGACATGACCTGCGGCGGCTGCGCCAGTACGGTAAAAAAGACGATTCTGACTCTCGATGCTAATGCGACGGTGAGAACTGACCCGGCGACGCGTCTGGTTGACGTTGAAACGTCGCTATCCGCGGAGCAGATTGCCGCCGCCCTGCAAAAGGCCGGTTTCCCGCCGCGCGAGAGGTAATCGTCAATGGCGATCGGTCTGGCGACAGGCCGGTCGCGATACGCTAGCCACGCTTCGCTTTCCTTTGCATGAGATAATCCCCATAAAAACTGTGACAAATCATGTGCCAGTAAGCTTTGTTAATAATATGTAATGATTTGTCTATTTTTGCTAACATTTTACCTGCTATATACAAAAAGATAACAAATAAGTAGCGCAACGCTACCTTGTTACGTCGCTTTGACGACGGGTGCGCTCCAGCGTTTCGCCGCTTCAAAGCTTGATGTTATTTTTTGATGCAGGACACTACCTATGTACACCCCCCTGAACTGGACGACGACACAACGACATGTGGCGTTTGCCAGCTTTACCAGTTGGATGCTGGATGCGTTTGATTTCTTTATCCTTGTCTTTGTACTTAGCGATCTCGCCGAATGGTTTCACGCTTCCGTATCGGACGTTTCCATTGCGATTATGCTGACCCTGGCGGTACGTCCCATTGGCGCGCTACTATTTGGCCGAATGGCGGAAAAGTACGGACGTCGACCGATACTGATGCTCAATATTCTGTTCTTCACGGTGTTTGAACTGCTTTCCGCCTGGTCGCCCACCTTCATGGCATTTCTGATTTTTCGGGTCATGTACGGCGTGGCGATGGGCGGGATATGGGGCGTCGCGTCATCACTGGCGATGGAAACCATTCCCGATCGTTCGCGTGGCCTGATGTCGGGCATTTTTCAGGCGGGCTATCCCTGCGGCTATCTGTTCGCCTCGGTTATTTTTGGCCTCTTCTACAGTATGGTAGGCTGGCGCGGCATGTTCCTGATTGGCGCCCTGCCTGTTGTCTTGCTGCCTTATATCTGGTTTAAAGTGCCGGAATCCCCCGTCTGGCTGGCGGCCAGAGCGCGTAAAGAGAATACCGCGCTGCTTCCTGTTCTGCGCAAACAGTGGAAGTTGTGTCTGTATCTGGTGCTGGTCATGGCGTTCTTTAACTTTTTCAGTCACGGCACGCAGGATCTCTATCCTACCTTCCTGAAGATGCAGCATGGTTTTGATCCGCATCTGATCAGTATCATTGCGATTTTTTATAACATTGCCGCCATGCTCGGCGGTATTTTCTACGGTACGCTATCGGAACGTATTGGGCGTAAAAAAGCGATCATGATCGCCGCCTTTCTTGCGCTTCCGGTACTCCCGCTATGGGCATTTTCCAGCGGATCATTCACGATTGGCCTGGGCGCGTTCCTGATGCAGTTTATGGTGCAGGGCGCCTGGGGTGTCGTGCCGACCTGGCTAAACGAGCTGGTTCCGGCGAATGCGCGCGCCGTGCTGCCAGGGTTTGTTTACCAACTCGGTAATTTACTGGCGTCGGTTAATGCGACGTTACAGGCCCGCATCGCGGAAACGCATGGTGGAAATTACGGGTTGGCAATGGCGATCGTGGCTGGCGCGGTGGCTATTTTAATCTGTGTATTTGTGGCATTTGGTCGCGAGACCCGGGGAGTCGTCATCTCCGGTACAGATAGCGACGCCCTCCCGGAGTCGGCCATCGGTCATCGCACGTAAACACTACGCTCCTGGCGCATACTGTCGCCGGGAGCACGCCTTCCCCCCGTCGTTTTCACGCCCTTTCAACGAACAACAAAGGTTAATGATGGCATCTGCCTTTCGTGACCATTACAATCATCGCTTACTTTTTTCTTTATAAGAAATTGATTGTTGGACCTTAAAATTGTCAACGGAGCGAAGATATCATGTTGAAAGATAACCAAAAACACAACGAGTCTGTTGCCCCGAATAGCGCCTTTCTGTCTGAGTTACAACGTGCATTACCGGAATTTTTTACCGCCGATCGCTATAACGAGCAGGGCGAACTGATCGCGAAAGGCGGATTTGATCTCGCCAAATTTGAGCGCGCGCTGAAAGCGCGTAATATTGATGAGCTGACTAGCGGTTATCAGATTGATTTTATTGGTAAAGATTACGCAAAAAAACAGGCGGGTGAAAAATCCGTTACCGTTATCGTTCCTGACGTGGAACACAATACTCTGGCAGAAAATAAAAACAGCCATAATCTTTTTCTGACCGGAGATAATCTGGATGTGTTACGCCATCTGCAAAATAATTACGCCGATACCGTCGATATGATCTATATCGATCCCCCTTATAACACCGGATCGGACGGGTTTGTCTATCCCGATCATTTTGAATATAGCGATCGGGCGTTGCAGGATATGTTTGGTCTTAATGATACTGAACTGGCACGTTTAAAATCCATTCAGGGTAAATCGACGCACTCCGCGTGGTTATCTTTCATGTATCCGCGTCTTTTCCTGGCCAGGAAGCTCCTGAAAGATACCGGGTTTATTTTTATCTCTATCGACGATAATGAGTACGCCAATCTTAAATTAATGATGGATGAGATTTTTGGCGAAGGCGGATTTGTCACCAATGTGATGTGGAAGCGCAAAAAAGAGATTTCTAACGACTCTGATAACGTTTCCATCCAGGGGGAATACATTCTTGTTTATGCCAAAACCGGTCAGGGCGCTTTACGTTTAGAACCGCTTTCTAAAGAGTATATTCAGAAATCCTATAAAGAACCGACCGAACAGTTTCCAGAAGGGAAATGGCGCCCGGTGCCGTTAACGGTGTCAAAAGGGCTGAGCGGCGGCGGCTATACCTATAAAATTACCACACCGAACGGTACGGTACACGAAAGACTATGGGCTTATCCTGAAGCCAGTTACCAAAAACTGGTGGCCGATAATCTGGTCTATTTTGGCAAAGATAACGGCGGTATTCCCCAGCGAGTCATGTACGCGCATCACAGTAAAGGGCAGCCAACGACCAATTACTGGGATAACGTAGCGTCGAATAAAGAGGGGAAAAAGGAGATTCTGGATCTCTTCGGCGACAACGTTTTTGATACGCCGAAACCGACCGCATTATTGAAGAAAATCATCAAGCTCGCTATCGATAAAGACGGCGTCGTTCTGGACTTTTTTGCCGGTTCCGGCACCACGGCCCATGCGGTGATGGCGCTGAATGAAGAAGATGGGGGGCAGCGCACGTTTATTCTGTGTACTATCGATCAGGCATTAAGCAATAACACTATCGCGAAAAAAGCAGGTTATAACACTATTGATGAAATCAGCCGCGAGCGAATTACACGCGTTGCGGCGAAGATCCGCGCCAACAATCCCGCGGCCAATAGCGACCTCGGTTTTAAACATTATCGTTTTGCCACTCCGACACAGCAGACGCTGGACGATCTGGATAGCTTCGATATTGCTACCGGCCATTTTATCAATACCAGCGGTCAACTGGCCGCTTTTACCGAGTCAGGATTTACCGACATGATCAATCCTTTTTCCGCCAGAGGATTGGGCGTGCCGGGCGGCGCAAGCGGCGAAGAGACCTTATTAACGACATGGCTGGTCGCCGATGGTTATAAAATGGATATTGACGTACAGGCCGTTGATTTTTCCGGCTATTGCGCCAGGTATGTTGATAATACGCGCCTGTATCTGATTGATGAACGATGGGGAACAGAGCAGACCCGCGATCTTCTCAACCACATTGGTACGCACCAGCTTCCGGTTCAGACTATTGTCATTTACGGCTACTCTTTCGACCTTGAATCCATTCGTGAACTGGAAATCGGCTTAAAACAGCTTGATCAAAAAGTGAACCTGGTGAAGCGTTATTAAGAGGGGATGATGATGAATATTTTACTGGAAGAACTTCCCCATCAGGAACAGGCGTTAGCGGCGATTCTGGCGAGTTTCACCGGTATCGATCACGCGCAGGCCGATCATAATCACTATGCTAATCCGCTGATTAAGGAACGTTACGACGATAAGGCCAATATTGACGTTAAAATGGAGACCGGGACGGGCAAAACCTATGTCTATACCCGATTGATGTATGAACTGCATCAGAACTACGGCCTCTTCAAATTTGTGCTGGTGGTGCCGACGCCAGCCATTAAAGAAGGCGCGCGGAACTTTATCACCAGCGATTACGCCAGACAGCATTTTTCACAGTTCTACGAAAATACGCGGATGGAACTTTGCACCATTAACGCCGGTGATTTTAAAGTAAAGTCGGGGCGTAAAAATTTTCCGGCCCAGTTATTAAGTTTTACTGATGCCAGCCGTCGTGATAGCCATACGATTCAGGTTTTGCTGATCAATGCGCAAATGCTCAATTCCGCCAGTATGACGCGAGACGATTACGATCAAACGCTACTGGGCGGGCTGACGTCGCCTGTTAAAGGGCTGCAAATGACGCGACCGGTGGTCATTATTGATGAACCGCATCGTTTTGCGCGAGATAACAAATTTTATCGAGCGATTCAGGCTATTCAGCCGCAAATGATCGTCCGCTTTGGCGCTACCTTCCCGGATATTGTCGAAGGTAAGGGTAAAAATAAATGTGTACGTAAAGATTACTATCGCCGGCAACCGCAGTTTGATCTCAACGCGGTGGACAGTTTTAACGATGGTTTGGTGAAAGGTATTGATATTTATTACCCGAATCTCCCCGAAGAACAGGCCAACAATCGTTATATCGTTGACAGCGTCACGGCAAAGAAATTAATCCTCCGACGGGGGAGCAAAATTGCCGAGGTTGGCGTGGGCGAAAATCTCGCCGATGTCGATGCAGGATTTGAAGGCAGTATCGAATATGCCGGCAGTAAAATGTTGTCGAACGATCTGGAGCTGGAGGCAGGGATGGCGCTGGTGCCAGGAACCTTTGGCGCGAGCTACCAGGAACTGATTATTCAGGACGCCATTGATAAGCATTTTGACACCGAGCAGGCAAATTTCTTACGCAGCAATGAGCCAGAAAATAATGCCCCGCGTATTAAGACCTTAAGCCTTTTCTTTATTGACAGTATTAAAAGCTATCGTGATGACGAAGGCTGGTTGAAAGTCACTTTTGAGCGTTTGCTGAAAAAGAAACTGACGCAACTGATTGACGATTATCAGCGCAAGACCCTGCCGCGAGAAGTGGAGTATCTGTCGTTTCTGCAGGCCACGCTCGCCAGCCTGCACTCGGATAACCAAAACGTCCACGCTGGTTACTTTGGCGAAGACCGTGGAAGCGGCGATGAGGCGATCCAGGCTGAGGTAGATGATATTCTGAAAAATAAAGAGAAGTTGCTCAGTTTTTCAGACCATCACGGCAACTGGGAAACGCGCCGCTTTCTGTTTTCAAAATGGACGCTTCGCGAAGGCTGGGATAACCCGAATGTTTTTGTCATTGCTAAATTACGTTCTTCCGGTAGCGAGTCGAGCAAAATTCAGGAAGTGGGGCGCGGCCTGCGGCTACCGGTAGATGAAAACGGCCATCGCGTTCATCAGGAAGAGTGGCCGTCCCGACTGTCGTTTCTGATTGGTTATGATGAAAAAGCGTTTGCCAGTATGCTGGTTGATGAGATTAATCGCGACAGCAAAGTTCAGCTTAACGAGCAGAAACTGGATGAGGCGATGATCACTCTCATCGTCACCGAGCGGCAAAAAGTCGATCCTGCGTTTACGGAGCTTCGTTTGCTGGAAGATCTGGATGATAAAAAACTGATCAACCGGAGTAATGAGTTTAAACCCAGCGTCACGCTTAACGGGGAAACCAAAAGTGGTTTTGCGTGGCTACTGGAGTTCTACCCTGAGCTGACGCAGGCGCGGGTGCGAGCGGATCGCATTCGTGACAATAAGCCCGCCTCCCGGCTGCGAGTCAGGTTACGCAAAGAGAATTGGGAACAACTTAGCAGTATCTGGGAGCAGTTTTCCCGCCGTTATATGCTGCAATTCGAGCGTAGCGGCGCTTCTCTGGAACAAATTGCCGCCGAGGTGCTGCGCGATCCGGCGCTGTATATTCGCCAGAAGCCAAGCCAGGTGCAACAACGGCTGGTATCGAATGAAGATAATGGCCGTTTTGAAGTGGCGCAGCGGGAAGGCGAATTAGCCGCCAGCGAATTTATGGCGGGCATGAAATATGGCCATTTTCTTAAGCAACTGGCGTTACGCACCAGTCTGCCGGTTAACGTCCTGCACCCGGTGTTAATGGCGATGCTGCGTGATGTTTTGCACGGAGATTCACGCTATTTAAGCGAGATCTCGTTGGACAATATGACCCGCGCATTACAGACGCGGATTAATGCGCATTTTGCGCAGCGCCACGATTATCTGCCTCTCGATTTTCAGGCTTCAACGTCGGTATTTGATTCCACGGCACGGCAGTTCAGAGAGGAGATTAGCGCTGAAATTGTGGGGAAAAATGTGGACGAGAATGCGATAGACGATCCCCGTTCTCTCTATCAAATACCGCCGTTGCGTTATGACAGCGTCGATCCAGAATTGCCGCTATTAAAATACGATTATCCGCAACAGGTTTCTGTGTTTGGCAAACTGCCTAAGCGGGCCATTCAGATCCCCAAATATACGGGAGGCTCTACTACGCCGGATTTTGTGTACCGTATTGAGCGTCAGGACGCCGACAGCGTTTATTTACTGGTTGAAACTAAAGCAGAAAATATGCGCGTAGGCGATCAGGTTATTCTTGATGCGCAACGTAAATTCTTCGATATGCTGCGTCGGCAAAATATCAATGTCGAGTTTGCGGAAGCGACCAGCGCGCCGGCGGTATTTTCTACGATCAATGGCTTGATTGAGGGGAAGGCAAACTAACGGATTTGAATGAACCTTAACGGTTATCTTTTTGATAGACCATATAAAATGGCCGCCGCGCAGCGAGCGTTGCGGTCATTCTCCCTGTGCTAATCCCCCGTCCCGTAAACCGCGTTGACTTGAAGGTTATCGTTTTACGTCTATTCTTAACTTTCAGCTAAGCGTATTTTGCTGAAATTGCAAATAGTCTTGAGGACGCTGTTTTTTTGTTTTGCCGTTATTTTTATAACGGCCAGGTAGATATTGCCAAGTGAATGTAACTAAGGGAGACATGTTATGCTAAATAGATACTACCGTTTCGCTGTCGAAAAAGACGACCCCTCCGAAGCGCCAGAGTCGGGCGATAAGCCTGACAGCCAGCCGCAAAAAAAATCGTAATTTATCTGGATATTCCCCGACGTTTATACGTTTGGGGAAAATAACCGTTTCGTTTCAACCTGGTTGCGAACAGTGAATATTTTACACGAAGTGACTATATATAAACGGGAGGGAACATGGAGTTTGATGCCTTCTTTTTAGCGAGACTCCAGTTTGCCTTTACCGTCTCTTTTCATATTATTTTCCCCGCGATTACGATTGGCTTAGCCAGTTACCTGGTGGTACTGGAAGGTCTATGGCTAAAAACGCGTAATCCTGTCTGGCGCTCGCTCTATCAGTTCTGGCTCAAAATTTTTGCCGTCAACTTCGGGATGGGCGTGGTCTCCGGTCTGGTCATGGCTTACCAGTTCGGAACGAACTGGAGCGGTTTCTCCCAGTTCGCCGGCAGTATCACCGGGCCTTTATTAACCTATGAAGTGCTCACCGCATTCTTCCTGGAAGCGGGATTCTTAGGCGTGATGCTTTTTGGCTGGAACAAAGTCGGGCCGGGCCTGCATTTCTTGTCTACCTGTATGGTGGCGTTGGGTACGTTAATGTCGACGTTCTGGATTCTGGCGTCTAATAGCTGGATGCATACCCCGCAGGGATTTGAAATTCACAACGGTCAGGTGGTCCCGGTGGACTGGTTCGCGGTGATTTTCAACCCGTCGTTCCCGTATCGCCTGTTGCATATGTCCGTTGCGGCGTTTTTAAGTAGCGCGATGTTTGTCGGCGCGTCCGCAGCCTGGCATTTACTGAAAGGTAACGATACGCCGGCTATCCGCCGTATGTTCTCGATGGCGTTATGGATGGCGGTCGTGGTGGCGCCCGTTCAGGCATTGATTGGCGATATGCATGGCCTTAATACTCTGAAGCATCAGCCGGTCAAAATTGCCGCGATTGAGGGGCACTGGGAAAATACGCCCGGCGAGCCAACGCCGCTTACGCTGGTAGGCTGGCCGGATATGGAGGCGGAACGGACCCGCTATGCGCTTGAGATCCCGGCGTTGGGCAGTCTGATCCTGACGCATAGCCTGGACAAACAGGTGCCTGCGCTAAAAGATTATCCCAAAGAGGATCGCCCCAACTCTACCGTGGTGTTCTGGTCTTTCCGTCTGATGGTGGGCATGGGCGTACTGATGATCTTCCTGGGGCTGGCCAGCCTGTGGCTACGCTACCGACGCCGACTGTATCATTCGCGGCCCTTTATGCACTTTGCGCTGTGGATGGGGCCGTCCGGGCTTATCGCCATCCTTGCCGGATGGGTGACGACTGAAGTAGGACGTCAGCCGTGGGTGGTCTATGGCCTGCTGCGAACGCGTGATGCGGTTTCCGCGCACAGCACCTTGCAGATGAGCATCAGTTTGCTGGCCTTCTTTGTGGTCTATTCCCTGGTCTTTGGGGTTGGCTATATTTATATGATTCGCCTTATCCAGAAAGGGCCGCAGCCGGCGGAGACACCGACCGCTGAAACCGATGGCAGACCCGCGCGTCCTATCTCTGCCGTGGGAGAATCGCTTGAGCAGGAGAAACGCGAATGACCATCGATCTTCCGGTTATCTGGTTTGCTATTATCGTGTTCGCCACGCTGATGTATATCGTGATGGATGGTTTCGATCTGGGTGTCGGTATCCTGTTTCCGTTTATTCGCGATAAACACGATCGCGATGTTATGGTGAACTCGGTCGCGCCGGTATGGGACGGGAACGAAACCTGGCTGGTGCTGGGCGGGGCCGGGCTTTTTGGCGCGTTCCCGTTGGCCTATGCCGTCATCACCGACGCGCTGACTATCCCGCTGGTGGTTATGCTGCTTGGTCTTATCTTTCGCGGCGTCGCTTTTGAATTCCGTTTTAAAGCCACCGAGTCGCATCGCGCGTTCTGGGATAAATCCTTTATCGTCGGGTCAATCCTGGCGACCTTTGCCCAGGGGGTTGTGGTGGGCGCGGTGGTGAGCGGTTTTCAGGTGGAAGGGCGAACCTTTAGCGGTTCGCAGCTTGACTGGCTGACGCCGTTTAACCTGTTCTGCGGCGTCGGTCTGGTTGTCACCTACGCGCTGCTGGGCGCTACCTGGCTGATTATGAAAAGCGAAGATCCGCTGCATAGCCGGATGTGCGCACTGTCGCGCCCGTTGTTGATCGTCTTGTTGCTGGTGATGGGAGGCGTCAGCGTGTGGACGCCGCTCACCCACGACGACATCGCCGAGCGCTGGTTCACGCTGCCCAATTTATACTACTTCCTGCCGGTGCCTGTGCTGGTGCTGGCTTTTAGCGTCTGGCTATGGCGCAGCGTGAAAAAACCAGAATCCCATGCGCGTCCATTTATTCTCACGCTAGGGTTGATTTTTCTGGGGTTCAGCGGGTTAGGCATCAGTATTTGGCCGAATATTATTCCACCGGATATTTCGCTGTATGCCGCCGCCGCGCCGCCGCAAAGTCAAAGCTTTATGCTGGTTGGGGCGCTGATAATCATCCCGATTATTCTGGCTTATACCTTCTGGAGCTACTACGTCTTCCGTGGAAAAGTGCGACATGGAGAGGGATATCACTGATGGTTAAAGTGAAAAAATGGTCGCGGCGAGTCGTATGGATGGTCGCGATATGGTGCGCCAGCGTGCTTCTGCTGGCGGGCGTCGGAATGTTATTCAGACTGCTCATGACCTCCGCAGGATTTCGCTCCTGACTGATACCCCCCGGACGCGCTTTCATCTCTCGCGAAAGCGCGTTTTTATCGACAGATCGGCGTTTATCGATCACCTTTGCTCGCCTTATCTCTTCCCTCAATAGCGGTTGATAATTATTCTCATCTTTATTGTCGTTCCCGGGCCGCAGTGATATGGTTACACAGTGGCTAACGCTCTGGTATAACGCAGATAAACGGTATTGATAATGTCTCCGATCTCCTGTCACTCTTCCGCCGCCCCGGCGATGAAAAAGATCTTTTCCGTCAGCGATTTCATCGCGTTTGGCGAGCGTTATGGCATTGATTACCGCTTCCCTGCGTTACCGCAGTATACGCAGAGTAGTCCCGTACTTCATGGCGATATCGAAGAGATAGCGCTTCCCGGCGGGATTTGCATTACACGCTCGGATGTTCACGTGTTACAACCTTATGAAACCACCTCTCGCCATAGCAGTCCGCTGTATATGCTGGTGGTGTTGGAAGGTAACGTCGCGCTGGCTGTCAATGAGCAGACCTTTTTGTTGAGCGCGGGGATGGCGTTTTGCTCGCAACTGAGTGAGCAGCAGACGATACGCGCCCATCACGGCGCAGACAGTAAATTGCGCACCTTGTCGCTGGGAATGTACCCGGACGGCGGATGGCGGGAGCGTTTGCCTGTCTCGCTGGCAGACGAGTGGGAAAATAGCGCGGCCTCGGCGAGGGTCTGGCAGGTGCCGGAGTTTCTGCTTTCGGGGCTACGTTATGCGCAGCAGCCCGGACCTCATGCGGCGTCACGCCAGTTAATGCTGGAAGGCATCATGCTGCAATTACTGGGCTATGCGCTAAATCTATGTCAGCCCGCAACGCAAAAACGCGGACTTCCCGTCACCGGTGAATATCAGCGGCTGGAGCTCATTCGGCGTTTACTGGAGCAGACGCCGGAAAAAGCCTACACGCTGAACGAACTGGCGCGTCGGGCGGCAATGAGTCCAAGTAGCCTGCGGTGCAAGTTTCGCCATGCCTATGGGTGTACCGTGTTTGATTATCTGCGCGATTGCCGCCTGGCGCGCGCGCGTCGTTATCTGATGGAGGGATACAGCGTGCAGCAGGCCGCCTGGATGTCAGGTTATCAACATGCCACAAACTTTGCGACGGCATTTCGTCGGCGTTATGGCTGCTCGCCCGGCGAGCTGCGTGACGCGTCTCTGACGGCGTCCCGACACTGTGCGTAACGCGCCCCGCCAGAACGGTAATATCCGCTACTAACCCGGTTTTCTGCCGCTTTGGGTGATTTTTTATCATTGCGCATAGGCAATCTGGCGTTACGCATAGTGGTCCGTTATCTCTAAAAGGTAATAATTCTTATTTACAATAAAGATGCCTTTGGAGATGTTCATGTTTGCGACAACGCGTATGGCGCTATTGATAGGCGGAGCTATCGGCGGCGCGACTTTTCCTCTTTCTGCCCAGGAAACCACAAAAAATGATACCGTCATTGTCACCTCGACCGTTCAGAGTGGCGCGACCAAGCTGGCGACGCCAGATATTGAAACGCCGCAGTCGGTATCCATTATTACCCGCCAGCAGTTTGAAGAGCAGGGCGCAACCAGCGTGCGTCAGGCGGTCAGCTACACCCCAGGCGTATACAGTAATCAGATAGGCGCCTCTAACCGCTTTGATTACATCGTATTGCGTGGTTTTTCGGACGGTAGTCTGGATAACGTCTATCTCGACGGGTTAAAAATGATGGGCGACACCAATTCGCACAGTTCGTTGGTGGTTGACCCCTGGTTTCTGGAAGATATCGAGGTGGTACGCGGCCCGGCGTCCGTTCTGTATGGACGTTCATCGCCAGGCGGCATTGTCGCGCTGACGTCGCGAAAACCGGCGTTTGATGCCGGGGGAGAGGTGAAGCTGTTTGCCGGCAATCACAACCAGCGCGGGGCGGCTTTTGATGTGACCGGCCCACTGGATGACAATGAACGTGTGGCGGCGCGTCTTAGCGGCATGACACGTTACGCCGATTCGCAGTTTACCCCCTTGAAAGAGGAACGTTATGCGCTGATGCCGAGCCTGACCTGGCGAATTACCGATCGGACGCGTCTTGATCTTATGGCCTATCTGCACCGTGATCCGGAAGGCGGTAGCCACTCCGGACTGCCTTATCAAGGCACGGTTGTACCTTATAACGGCGGAAAAATTTCTAACACTTTCTTTGAAGGTGAAGATGACTACGACAAATACGATCGCCGTGAAAATATGGTGGGTTATAACATTGAGCATCTGTTCGATAACGGCTGGTCGGTACGGCAAAAATTGCGCTATTTGCATACCAAAGTGACGTTGAATCAGGTCTATGCCGCAGGTTGGTTGAATGAAACGGCGCTGAATCGCGGCTATTCCGGCTCCGGGGAGAAAATGTCGGCTATCGCGCTGGATAATCAGCTCGACGGCAGTGTGGATACCGGGGCGATTAATCATCGTCTGCTGGTGGGGATCGATTATCAGGATCGCAGTAATCATACTACTGGCTATTATGGCGCGTTTCCGCCGATTGACGCTTTCAACCCTGTTTATGGCGCTCAGCCGGATTACATTACGTTGTATAGCCGTGAAAAACATAAGCTGCGGCAGACCGGATACTATTTACAGGATCAGATGTCATGGGATCGCTGGCGTTTTACGTTGGGTGGTCGTTACGATCGGGTCAGCGTGTCTAACATCGACAAACTTCATGATTCACGCAGCGATCTCGATAAAAACAACGTCAGTACCCGTGCCGCGTTGCTTTATCTGTTCGACAATGGCGTCGCCCCCTATCTCAGTTATTCTACCGCGTTTACGCCGACCAGCTTCGCCGACGAAAACGGCAATGTGCTGGAACCGATGAAAGGCAAGCAGTGGGAGGCGGGGGTAAAATACGAACCGCTGGGGGGGAACAGCCAGTTTAGCGCCGCCGTGTATCGTATTAACCAGACCAATATCGCGACCAAAGAAGAACCTACCGATCCGTACCGCTCGATTGGTGAAATTGAGTCTAAAGGGGTTGAACTGGAGGCCATTAGCCATTTGTCGGATAGCGTCCGTTTGCAGGCGGCGTATACCTATACTGATATCCGTTATAAGAAAAGTAGCCCGCAAGAGCAGGGGAAGCGCGCGGTTTATGCTCCACGGAACCAGGCCAGCGCCTGGCTAAGCTACGATGTGAAAAGCGGTCTGTTAGAGGGGCTGACTTTGGGCTCCGGCATCCGGTACGTCAACGGCGTGACCAGCGATCGCCTGAATACCCACACCTTGCCGTCCTATACACTGGTCGACATGGTGGTTGGGTATGATTTATCCAGCATTGGGTTAAATGGCTTGAGCGCCCAGCTCAACGTAAATAACCTGACGGACAAACGCTATGTCGCTGCCTGTAATTCGCTCTCTTATTGTTATTTTGGCGCCGAGCGTAGCATTGTAGGCAGCGTGTCATGGGCGTTTTGATAACGCTTATCGTCCGGTAGCAAAGGCTACCGGGCAAACATTAGCGGTGCGTCACGCCTTCATAGAGAAGTCTGAGCGCAAACATCCCGATAATGGCGCCGATAACACGGCTGGCAATGCGCTGTATACGCCCATAAGCGCGGCGGACTGCGGGAAGCGAAAAGGCCTGGCTGAGAAAAATACGCCAGATAACGGATGACAGCACAATTCCGGCCCAGGCCATTAACCTTGCCCATGTGGGCGTTTCTGCGCTAAGCGTTACGGAAAAAATACTGATAAAAAACAGTACGGTTTGCGGATTGGATAAATCGGTCATTAATCCCCGGCGAAAGAAAATCGTCCACGGGGCGGCAATCGGCGTCTGGAGCGTGCTCATTTGCGGCGTCGCCTGGTGGCGAATACTGTTCCAGGCGAACCATAATAAATAGGCGCCGCCGACAATTTTGATAAGAGAAAATACCGCTTCGCATTGCGTAATGAGCGTCGCCAGACCGAAAAGCCCCAGCCCGGAATAAAAGGCGTCTCCCGTGGCGACGCCCAGGCCGGTGATGACTCCCGCCCGGCGTCCTGATGCGAGGCTGGTTTGCACCACCACAAACAGATTCGCGCCGGGATTAAAAAAGGTTAACACAAACAGACTGACGGTAAGCACAACGGCATGAAACGGCTCCATAGGCAACTCTTCTCTTAGCCTCAAGAAATAACCTTCATCTTATTAATAGTCAAACCAGATGATTGCGAGTGAGATCACAAAGCAGGGGCGTTTTAATCCGCGTTGTTACGCCGACAGAGCGGGGGCTGACTGGATTTTTCCAGCAATCTAAACTACTTATTTAATCAGTCCGAACGGCCTTTTTGTTCTGATAAAGCGATGATGGCGTAATAATAAAACGAGGGTTTTGCTATGAAAACTGGCTACAAGGTTATGCTTGGCGCATTAGCGTTTGTCGTGACAAACGTTTATGCCGCAGAAATCATGAAAAAAACGGACTTTGATAAAGTCGCCTCCGAATACACGAAAATTGGCACGATTTCCACCACCGGGGAAATGTCGCCGCTGGACGCCAGAGAAGATTTAATCAAAAAGGCGGATGAAAAAGGGGCGGATGTGGTGGTGCTGACGTCCGGGCAGACAGAAAATAAAATTCATGGTACGGCTGATATTTATAAAAAGAAATAAAAGCGTTGCATCATAAAAATACCCGCCTGGGTTTCCGGCGGGTATATTTATTCCTGGCAACCGGCATCCGTTTTGCCGGATGACGGCCTGCAGTAAACGTAGCGCCATCAGGCATTCAGGACGCGGTCATTTGTCTTAATTACCCGACTGGTCTTTGGCACCTGCTTTTAAACGACGCCACAGAGTGGTGCGGCTAATCCCCAGATAACGCGCCGCCGCGGTCTTATCGCCCTTAAAGCGCGCCAGTACATCCTGTAACGTGTGCGCATCCACAGTTGAAGGCGTCAGTTCTGCTGTGTTCACCATAAGCTCAGGTAATAACTGCCGCATAAATTGCCTGTCCAGCGTTGGCGCGGGATCGACGCTTAAAAAAAGCGCCAGGCGCTCCATCATATTACGCAGTTCGCGAATATTACCGGGCCAGCGCCAGGCCAGCAAAAGCGGCTGACACTGTGTCAATCCATGACGTATCGATTCGGTAAACGGAATTTCCATCGCTGCCAGCGACTGTTTTAAAAAGCTTTCCGCCAGCGGTAAAATATCAGCCTGCCGCTCGCGCAAAGGAGGAAGCGTCAGACGCAGAATACTCAGGCGGTAAAAGAGATCGGGGCGAAAACGTCCTTGCATTATCTCCCGATCCAGATCGCAATGCGTAGCGCTGATCACCCGGACATCCACCGGGATCGGCTGGTGTCCGCCGACGCGAGTGACGGCTTTTTCCTCCAGTACGCGCAAAAGTCGGGTTTGTAAGGGCAAGGGCATTTCGCCGATTTCATCCAGAAACAGCGTGCCGCCGTGTGCGATTTCAAACAGCCCCGCCCGGCCTCCTCGTCGTGAACCGGTAAACGCGCCCTCTTCATAACCAAACAGTTCCGCTTCCAGCAACGACTCGGTAATCGCGCCGCAATTGACGGCGACAAAGGGAGGGGATGGCTTATTCTGACGGTGAGGCTGGCGGTGAAAAAACGTCTGGTGAATCGCCTGCGCCGCCAGCTCTTTTCCGGTCCCTGTTTCCCCCTGAATCAGCACTGCCGCACGGGAGCGAGCATAGAGCGTAATCGTCTGGCGGAGCTGCTCCATTTGCGGCGACTGGCCGCGTATATCGCCCAGTTCATACCGGGTTTGTAATCCCTTGCCGGATGGGTAATCCACGCGCTGGCGCCGTGTCAGACGGGTCATATCCAGCGCATCATGGAAAGCCTGACGAACGGTCGCCGCGGAATAAATAAAGATGGCGGTCATTCCCGCTTCTTCCGCCAGATCGGTAATTAATCCCGCGCCGACGACGGCTTCAATACCGTTGGCCTTAAGTTCGTTAATTTGCCCGCGCGCGTCCTCTTCGGTGACATAGC
Source organism: Salmonella sp. SAL03688 (assembly GCF_046551895.1). Classification (NCBI taxonomy): domain Bacteria; kingdom Pseudomonadati; phylum Pseudomonadota; class Gammaproteobacteria; order Enterobacterales; family Enterobacteriaceae; genus Salmonella; species Salmonella sp. SAL03688. The sequence continues at coordinate 95,579 of NZ_JBGDVI010000007.1, read as the reverse complement.
TTCGCTGTTCAAGACGGAGGTGAAACGTTTTCTGAAAGGCAAGTAAAGCCGGAATGGTCTCCTGATAGGTCACGATACCGATAGACGAGGTGAGCTTTCCCGCTTTCGCCAGCGCCTGTAATACATCGAATCCGCTGGGCTTGATGAGGATCACCGGTATTGACAGGCGACTTTTTAAATAGGCCCCGTTCGAACCCGCCGCGATAATCGCGTCGCAGCGCTCGGTCGCCAGTTTTTTGCGAATGTAGGTCACCGCCTTTTCAAAGCCGAGTTGAATAGGCGTGATGGTCGCCAGATGATCGAATTCCAGGCTGATATCCCGAAACAGTTCGAACAGACGCGTTACGGAGACCGTCCAGATCACCGGTTTATCGCTATTATCGCGCGGAGCGCTGTGGGCAGTCGTCATCGCAGTAGGTTCATCTTTAAGGGGCGATTTTTTGTTTTAAAAGTGTTTCATAAATGTTGCAATGAAACGGAACGATTCGTTTCATGAAACGTTAGCTGACACGTTTTTCTTTTCCCTTAATCGCGCTTATTCATAACAGAAATGACTGTAATCACCTGTTTTTAAATCTCATTGTATTTAATTTTCTCGCTGCCTCTTTGCCTGGCATAGCCTTTGCTTTGGTGAATACATCTTGAGTAACAATTTACTAATATGAGGACGAGATATGTCTTTACATTCGCCGGGGCAGGCATTTCGCGCCGCGCTCGCTAAAGAGAATCCATTACAAATTGTCGGCGCTATTAATGCCAACCATGCTCTGTTGGCCCAACGGGCCGGGTATCAGGCTATCTATCTTTCTGGCGGCGGCGTAGCGGCAGGCTCGCTTGGACTGCCGGACCTGGGGATTTCGACGCTGGATGATGTGTTAACCGATATCCGGCGCATCACGGATGTTTGCCCGCTGCCGCTGTTGGTGGATGCGGATATTGGCTTTGGCTCCTCCGCCTTTAATGTCGCGCGGACGGTAAAGTCCATAGCCAAAGCGGGCGCCGCCGCGCTGCATATTGAAGACCAGGTTGGCGCTAAGCGCTGTGGACACCGTCCAAACAAAGCGATCGTCTCGAAAGAGGAGATGGTAGACAGAATTCGGGCGGCAGTGGATGCGCGCACCGATCCGAACTTTGTGATCATGGCGCGTACCGATGCGCTGGCGGTGGAAGGGCTGGAGGCGGCTCTCGATCGCGCGCAGGCTTACGTGGACGCGGGGGCTGACATGCTGTTCCCGGAGGCGATCACCGAACTGTCGATGTACCGCCAGTTCGCCGACGTGGCGCAGGTGCCGATCCTCGCCAACATCACTGAGTTTGGCGCGACGCCGCTGTTTACGACCGACGAGTTGCGCAGTGCACACGTGGCGATGGCGCTCTATCCGCTGTCGGCGTTTCGCGCCATGAACCGCGCCGCAGAAAAAGTCTATACCGTGCTGCGCCAGGAAGGGACGCAAAAGAACGTGATCGACATCATGCAGACCCGCAACGAGCTATACGAAAGCATCAATTACTACCAGTTCGAAGAGAAGCTGGACGCGCTGTACAGGAATAAAAAATCGTAGCCTGTAGGCCTGATAAGGCGAAGCCGCCATCAGGCAATGCCGGATGGCACTACGTTTATCCGGCTTACACGCCTCAATACCCTACACATTACAATAATGACGAGGACAATATGACAGACACGACGATCCTGCAAAACAACACGCATGTCATTAAGCCTAAAAAATCGGTCGCGCTTTCCGGCGTACCTGCCGGAAATACCGCTCTGTGTACCGTGGGAAAAAGCGGTAACGATCTGCACTATCGCGGTTACGACATTCTCGATCTGGCGGAGCACTGCGAATTTGAAGAAGTCGCGCATTTACTGATCCACGGAAAATTACCGACCCGCGACGAGCTGAACGCGTATAAAAGCAAGTTAAAAGCGCTGCGCGGATTACCCGCCAATGTCCGTACCGTTCTGGAAGCGTTACCGGCGGCCTCGCACCCGATGGACGTGATGCGTACCGGCGTTTCCGCGCTGGGCTGCACCCTGCCGGAAAAAGAGGGACATACCGTCTCCGGCGCGCGCGATATTGCCGATAAGCTGTTGGCCTCGCTCAGCTCTATCCTTCTTTACTGGTATCACTACAGCCACAACGGCGAACGTATTCAGCCGGAAACCGACGATGATTCCATCGGCGGCCATTTCCTGCATCTGCTGCACGGTGAAAAGCCAACCCAAAGCTGGGAAAAGGCGATGCATATTTCGCTGGTGCTGTATGCCGAGCATGAGTTCAACGCCTCGACGTTTACCAGCCGGGTGATTGCCGGAACCGGCTCGGATGTCTACTCCGCGATTATCGGCGCGATTGGCGCGCTGCGCGGCCCGAAACACGGCGGGGCGAATGAGGTGTCGCTGGAAATTCAACAGCGTTATGAAACGCCGGACGAGGCAGAGGCGGATATCCGTAAACGCGTGGAAAACAAAGAGGTGGTGATTGGCTTTGGACATCCGGTTTACACCATCGCCGACCCGCGCCACCAGGTGATCAAACGGGTGGCGAAACAGCTTTCAGAAGAAGGCGGCTCGCTGAAGATGTACCACATCGCCGACCGTCTGGAAACGGTGATGTGGGAGACCAAAAAGATGTTCCCGAATCTCGACTGGTTTTCGGCGGTCTCCTACAACATGATGGGCGTCCCTACCGAAATGTTCACCCCGCTGTTTGTCATCGCCCGCGTTACCGGCTGGGCGGCGCACATTATTGAACAGCGTCAGGACAACAAAATTATTCGTCCCTCTGCCAACTATACCGGGCCGGAAGATCGTCCGTTTGTCTCGATAGACGATCGTTGCTAACTCACTCTTATTAAAAATAAAACGCAGGAAACGTACCCTATGTCTACCCAAGAACTGAACATCCGCCCAGACTTTGACCGTGAAATCGTTGATATCGTTGATTACGTTATGAATTACGAGATCACCTCAAAGGTGGCGTACGACACCGCGCATTATTGCCTGCTCGACACGCTCGGCTGTGGTCTGGAAGCGCTGGAATACCCGGCCTGTAAAAAATTGCTTGGGCCGATCGTGCCAGGCACGGTGGTGCCCAACGGCGCACGCGTGCCGGGCACTCAGTTCCAGCTCGATCCGGTACAGGCAGCCTTTAACATTGGCGCGATGATCCGCTGGCTCGATTTTAACGATACCTGGCTTGCCGCCGAGTGGGGCCATCCTTCCGACAACCTCGGCGGTATTCTGGCGACGGCTGACTGGCTGTCACGCAACGCCGTCGCCGCCGGCAAAGCGCCGCTGACCATGAAACAGGTATTGAGCGGGATGATCAAAGCCCATGAAATTCAGGGCTGCATCGCGCTGGAAAACGCCTTCAACCGTGTCGGGCTTGACCATGTGCTGCTGGTGAAAGTGGCCTCGACCGCGGTGGTCGCTGAAATGCTGGGGCTGACGCGCGATGAGATCCTCAACGCGGTATCGCTGGCGTGGGTGGATGGGCAGTCGTTGCGCACTTATCGTCATGCGCCGAATACCGGTACGCGCAAATCCTGGGCGGCGGGCGATGCGACTTCGCGCGCGGTACGTCTGGCGCTGATGGCGAAAACCGGCGAGATGGGCTATCCCTCGGCGCTCACCGCCAAAACCTGGGGCTTCTACGACGTTTCATTCAAAGGTGAAACGTTCCGTTTCCAGCGTCCTTACGGCTCCTACGTGATGGAAAACGTGCTGTTCAAAATTTCTTTCCCGGCAGAATTCCACTCGCAAACCGCCGTCGAAGCGGCGATGACGCTGTATGAGCAGATGCAGGCCGCGGGCAAAACGGCAGCGGATATCGAGAAAGTGACCATCCGCACCCACGAAGCCTGTCTCCGCATTATCGATAAAAAAGGTCCGCTCAATAACCCGGCGGACCGCGATCACTGTATCCAGTATATGGTCGCCGTGCCGCTGCTGTTCGGACGGTTAACCGCGGCGGATTATGAAGACGAGGTGGCGCAGGACAAGCGTATTGACGCCCTGCGCGAGAAAATCGTGTGTTATGAGGACCCGGCTTTTACCGCCGACTATCACGACCCGGAAAAACGTGCTATCGGCAATGCGATCACCGTGGAGTTTACTGATGGCTCACGCTTTGGCGAGGTTGTCGTGGAGTATCCGATTGGTCATGCGCGTCGCCGCGCCGACGGTATTCCGAAGCTTATCGAAAAATTTAAAATTAACCTGGCGCGTCAGTTCCCGACTCGCCAGCAGCAACGCATTCTGGATGTCTCCCTGGACAGAGCCCGCCTGGAGCAGATGCCGGTTAACGAATACCTCGATTTATATGTCATCTGAGCCAGCCAGCAGTAAGGCGTAAGTTCAACAGGAGAGCGTGATGTCTTTTAGCGAATTTTATCAGCGTTCCATTAACGAACCGGAGGCGTTCTGGGCCGAGCAGGCCCGGCGTATCGACTGGCGACAGCCGTTTACGCAGACGCTGGATCATAGCCGTCCACCGTTTGCCCGCTGGTTTTGCGGCGGCACCACTAACTTATGTCATAACGCCGTCGACCGCTGGCTGGATAAACAGCCGGAGGCGCTGGCGCTGATTGCCGTCTCATCAGAGACCGATGAAGAGCGCACATTTACCTTCAGCCAGTTGCATGACGAGGTCAACATTGTGGCTGCTATGCTGCTGTCGCTGGGCGTGCAGCGTGGCGATCGCGTATTGGTCTATATGCCGATGATTGCCGAAGCGCAGATAACCCTGCTGGCCTGCGCGCGTATTGGCGCGATCCATTCGGTGGTCTTTGGCGGTTTTGCCTCGCACAGCGTGGCGGCGCGCATTGACGATGCCAGACCGGCGCTGATTGTGTCGGCGGATGCCGGAGCGCGGGGCGGTAAAATTCTGCCGTATAAAAAGCTGCTCGATGACGCTATTGCGCAGGCGCAGCATCAGCCGAAACACGTTCTGCTGGTGGACAGAGGGCTGGCGAAAATGGCGTGGGTGGATGGGCGCGATCTGGATTTTGCCACGTTGCGCCAGCAGCATCTCGGCGCGAGCGTGCCGGTGGCGTGGCTGGAATCCAATGAAACCTCGTGCATTCTTTACACCTCCGGCACTACCGGCAAACCGAAAGGCGTCCAGCGCGACGTCGGCGGCTATGCGGTGGCGCTGGCAACCTCAATGGACACCATTTTTGGCGGCAAGGCGGGCGGCGTATTCTTTTGCGCATCGGATATCGGCTGGGTCGTCGGCCACTCCTATATCGTTTACGCGCCGTTGCTGGCAGGCATGGCGACTATTGTTTACGAAGGACTGCCGACGTACCCGGACTGCGGGGTCTGGTGGAAAATTGTCGAGAAATACCAGGTTAACCAGATGTTTTCCGCCCCGACCGCGATTCGCGTGCTGAAAAAATTCCCGACGGCGCAAATCCGCAATCACGATCTCTCCTCGCTGGAGGCGCTTTATCTGGCCGGTGAGCCGCTGGACGAGCCGACGGCCAGTTGGGTGACGGAGACGCTGGGTGTGCCGGTTATCGACAATTATTGGCAGACGGAGTCCGGCTGGCCGATCATGGCGCTGGCCCGCGCGCTGGACGACAGGCCGTCGCGTCTGGGAAGTCCCGGGGTGCCGATGTACGGTTATAACGTCCAGCTACTCAATGAAGTCACCGGCGAGCCCTGCGGCATAAATGAAAAGGGGATGCTGGTGATCGAAGGGCCGCTGCCGCCAGGCTGTATTCAGACTATTTGGGGCGACGATGCGCGTTTTGTGAAGACTTACTGGTCGCTGTTTAACCGTCAGGTTTATGCCACTTTCGACTGGGGAATCCGCGACGCCGAGGGGTATTACTTTATTCTGGGCCGTACCGATGATGTGATTAATATTGCGGGTCATCGGCTGGGGACGCGAGAAATAGAAGAAAGTATCTCCAGCTACCCGAACGTAGCGGAAGTGGCGGTGGTGGGGATAAAAGACGCTCTGAAAGGGCAGGTGGCGGTGGCGTTTGTCATTCCGAAGCAGAGCGATACGCTGGCGGATCGCGAGGCGGCGTGCGACGAGGAAAAAGCGATTATGGCGCTGGTGGACAACCAGATCGGTCACTTTGGTCGTCCGGCGCATGTCTGGTTTGTTTCGCAGCTCCCCAAAACGCGTTCCGGAAAGATGCTTCGCCGCACGATCCAGGCGATCTGTGAAGGCCGCGATCCGGGTGATCTGACAACCATTGACGATCCCGCGTCGTTGCAGCAAATTCGCCAGGCGATCGAGGAATAGCCGTAAGCCGGATAAGCCGCGTCCGGCAACGGGTTAGACTCAGCGACTGAATAGTGGGGGGTAACGTCGGGAAAGGGCGGCAGCGCGCCGCCCGGTAACAGAATTAACGCAGAATATTTTTCTCAGCCAGATCCAGCGCGAAGTAGCTGAAAATCAAATCGGCGCCGGCGCGTTTAATCGAGCCCAGACTTTCCAGCACGACCTTTTCTTCATCAATGGCGCCAGCCATAGCAGCAAATTTAATCATGGCGTATTCACCGCTCACCTGGTAAGCGCCAAGCGGCAACTCTGTGCGTTCGCGGATTTCACGCAGCACGTCCAGATACGCGCCGGCCGGTTTCACCATTAAGCAATCCGCGCCCTGGGCTTCGTCGAGCAGTGATTCGCGAATCGCTTCACGGCGGTTCATCGGATTCATTTGATACGTCTTGCGGTCGCCTTTTAACGCGGTACCCGCTGCTTCACGGAAGGGGCCGTAGAAAGAAGAGGCGAACTTGGTGGAGTAGGACATTATTGCCGTATCGGTAAAACCGGCGGCATCCAGCGCCTGGCGGATAGCCTGGACTTGTCCATCCATGGCTGCGGAGGGCGCTATAAAATCTGCTCCAGCCGCCGCCGCGATAACGGCCTGCTTGCCGAGGTTGGTCAGCGTCGCATCGTTATCCACACCGTGTTCGCACAACACGCCGCAGTGGCCGTGCGAGGTGTATTCGCAGAAGCAGGTGTCGGACATGACGATCATCTCCGGCACGGTTTGCTTACAGATGCGGGACATTCTTGCCACCAGGCCGTCTTCTTTCCAGGTATCGCTGCCGGTGTCATCAGTATGGTGGGAAATGCCGAAGGTCATAACGGAACGAATGCCAGCATTTGCGATACGTTCAATCTCTCGCGCCAGCTGCTTTTCCGGGATACGCATTACGCCGGGCATGGCATCAATAGCTTTGTAATCGTCGAGTTCTTCTTCAACAAAGATCGGCAACACCAGGTCGTTCAGGCTAAGTGTTGTCTCTTCAAACATAGCGCGCAGCGCAGCGGATTTGCGCAGGCGGCGAGGGCGATGGATAAGGTCTGTCATGGTCTGCCTGATGTTTGTGGAATCGAAGGCCCAGTATACCTGAATCTGCAGGCAGATGTTTTACGAAAACGGTCCTTAACGTAGCAGGCGCAGCCCCAGCGGCGGCAGAACATGGCGCTTCTTTTATATACCGAAGATTAATACCTCAGGCACTATATCATTTTAAATAAGAATTAGTTTTACGTTGTTTTTAGTTTTATTTCATCGTCATTTAAGTAAATGAGGGTTTTAACATTATTCATGTTTATTTTGTTTTTCTTTAATTCATATTTATCTTATATGTATTTTGTTTTTTTTATTTTCTTGTAAAGCCATGAAAAAGAATGCTTTTCAATTATAAAACTTCCTTTTATTACGTCTTTTTAATTCATGTCCGAATCCGGACTGAGGATAAAGAATAATTGAACCTTTTAGCAATGACGCCGCATAATCCTTCTTGCTAAACATCTGTATGTTTTTATGCATTGATAATTGATGGATCAACTATATTACGTCCCTGAGGAGGGATGACAAATGCACTCCTGGAAAAAGAAACTTGTAGTCTCACAATTAGCATTGGCTTGCACTCTGGCAATCACTTCTCAGGCGAATGCTACTACTTACGATACCTGGACTTATTACGACAATCCTACCACCGCGCTTGACTGGACCAATATGGACAATCCAGGTACTGTGGATGGCAACTATGTAAACTATAGTGGTTTTGTTTATTACAACAACACCAATGGCGATTTCGATCAGTCATTTAATGGTGACACTGTTAACGGTACCATTTCTACATACTACCTGAATCACGATTACACTGACGGTACAAATGGTAATGCGAACCAGTTGGATATTGCTAATTCAGTGATTCATGGTTCGATCACTTCCATACTTCCGGGTGGATATCTGGCTCATAATGGTGCTTATGATATGGGCTATGGATATCGTCAACCTGGTGACGCGGTTATCGACACAACATGGCATGATGGCGATGTGTTCACTCTGAACATTGCTAACTCTACCATTGATGATGATTATGAAGCCCTTTACTTCACTGATTACTATAAAGATGGTGATGTAACTAAATCCACTAATGGATTGTTTGATGTCAGCGAAGGTGTTGCTGTTAATCTTGATGTAGAAAGTAACATCAATATTTCCAATAACTCTCGTGTCGCGGGTATTGCTCTATCTCAAGGGAATACTTACAACGAAGCCTATACCACGGAATCCCACACCTGGGATAACAACATTAACGTCTCTAACTCTACTGTGACCTCCGGCTCAAATACCATTCTGGAAAGTTCTGGTTATGGTCACTTCGGCAATTCCGACGAGCCGAGCGACTATACTGGCCCAGGTGATGTTGCGTTATCTTTCCAGGATAGCAGCAGCTCCGATTATGCAATGAAGAACAATGCATACTTCAGCAATTCAACGCTGATGGGGGATGTTGCATTTACCAGTACTTGGAATGCTAATTTTGATCCGATTGGTCATGATTCCAATGGTGACAACGTACCTGACACCAACGGTGGTTGGGCTGATGATGGCCTTAACGTTGATGAATTGAATCTGACTCTTGATAATGGTAGTAAGTGGGTTGGTCAGGCTACTATTGATGCTAAAACTATTTACCCAGCCAATATGTATGATGTTGCTGTAAACAGTCTTGACCCAGCTGGAACAGCTGAAGCTAATGGTTGGAATCGAATTGTTGACAATAAAGTATTCCAGAGCGGCGTGTTTAATGTAACGTTAAACAATGGTTCTGAATGGGATACTACAGGTGATTCTCTGATTGATACCTTGGCCGTTAATAATGGTTCTCAGGTTAATATTTCTAATTCTGATTTAACATCAGACACCATTGATTTGACTAATGGTTCTTCACTGAATATTGGTGAAGGTGGTTATGTTGACACCGATCACCTGACAATTGACTCCTATAGTACTGTTGATTTGACCGAATCTACTGGCTGGAGTACTTACTCAAACCTGTATGCTAATACCATCACCGTAACTAACGGTGGTGTGTTGGATGTGAATGTTGGTCAGTTTGATACCGAAGTATTCAGCACTGATAAACTGGAACTGACCAGCGGCAATACTGCTGATCACAACGGTAATGTTGTTTCTGGTGTGTTCAATATCCATAGCAGCGATTATGTTCTGAACGCTGACCTGGTGAACGACCGTACCTGGGATACCACTCAGGCTAACTATGGTTACGGTACTATCGCGATGAACTCTGACGGTCACCTGACCATCAACGGTAATGGCGATATCAACAACGGCGACGAACTGGATAACAGCTCTGTTGACAATGTTGTAGCGGCTACCGGTAACTATAAAGTTCGCATCGACAACGCTACTGGTGCCGGTTCTGTTGCAGATTACAAAGGCAACGAGCTGATTTATGTCAATGACGTAAACACCGACGCAACCTTCTCTGCAGCAAACAAAGCTGACCTGGGTGCTTACACCTATCAGGCTAAGCAGGAAGGCAACACTGTCGTGCTGGAACAGATGGAACTGACCGACTACGCTAACATGGCGCTGAGCATTCCTTCTGCGAACACCAATATCTGGAACCTGGAACAAGACACCGTTGGTACTCGTCTGACCAACGCTCGTCATGGCCTGGCGGATAACGGCGGCGCATGGGTAAGCTACTTCGGCGGTAACTTCAACGGCGACAACGGCACCATTAACTACGATCAGGATGTTAATGGCATCATGGTCGGTGTTGATACCAAAGTTGACGGTAACAACGCTAAGTGGATCGTTGGTGCGGCAGCAGGCTTCGCGAAAGGCGACCTGAGCGATCGTACCGGTCAGGTGGATCAGGACAGCCAGTCTGCCTACATCTACTCTTCCGCTCGTTTCGCAAACAACATCTTTGTTGACGGTAACTTGAGCTACTCTCACTTCAACAACGATTTGTCTGCTAACATGAGCGACGGTACTTACGTTGACGGCAACACCTCTTCTGACGCCTGGGGCTTCGGCTTGAAACTGGGTTATGATCTGAAGCTGGGTGATGCAGGCTACGTAACGCCTTACGGCAGCGTATCCGGTCTGTTCCAGTCTGGCGACGACTACCAGCTGAGCAACGACATGAAAGTTGACGGTCAGTCTTACGACAGCATGCGTTATGAACTCGGTGTAGATGCAGGTTATACCTTCACTTACAGCGAAGATCAGGCGCTGACCCCGTACTTCAAACTGGCTTACGTTTACGACGACTCCAACAACGATGCTGACGTAAACGGCGACTCTATCGACAACGGCGTAGAAGGTTCTGCGGTACGTGTTGGTCTGGGTACTCAGTTCAGCTTCACGAAGAACTTCAGCGCCTACACCGATGCTAACTACCTCGGCGGCGGTGATGTTGATCAAGACTGGTCTGCAAACGTTGGTGTTAAATATACCTGGTAATCATTTTCTCTCAGGAGAAATAAAGGTAATTTAAACTGAAAAATGCCCGTCAAGGACTTGACGGGCATTATTGCAAGGAATGCATATGTTATCTTTAAGCAAGCCACTACAGGAATTCTACAGACTCGATAAATGCCTTTCTAAGCATGGTACGCGTTTCGAGTTTGTTAATGATAAAGAGATTATCTGTTCACCTGATGAAAGTAATACCCATACCTTTGTTATTTTAGAGGGGGTTGTTTCGTTAGTTCGGGGTGATAAAGTTCTTATTGGTATTGTGCAGGCCCCCTTTATTTTCGGTTTAGCCGATGGTGTGGCGAAAAAAGAGGCACAATATAAATTAATTGCGGAGAGCGGTTGCATCGGTTATCGCCTCTCATCATCACAAACTCTTGCCATCATTGAGCAGAACCAACTGTGGCGTGAAGCCTTCTGTTGGATAGTATGGAAAAGTCAGGTACTGGAACTTCGTGACAAGCAGCTCATTGGTAATAATTCTTACGACCAAATTCGTGCGACGTTAATGACAATGATTGAGTGGGATGAAGAACTTCGCTCACGTATTGGTGTTATGAATTATATTCATCAACGAACGCGCGTATCGCGATCGGTGGTGGCGGAAGTTCTCGCGGCCCTGCGTAAGGGTAATTACATTGAAATGAATAAAGGCAAACTGATCAGTATTAACCGTTTGCCCTCCGAATATTAACAAAAATGCTGCGCCTCGTCTGATATAGCGCGAGGCGCGACGACTCAGGATGCAGGAATAGCAATCGGTTTATTGCCGCTTAGCTCAGTAACCAAATCGTTAATCCCGTCGCTCATATTGGTAAAACGCGTGAGGGGGGAACGGGTTACGACCACAAAAGCGCCAATATTATATTGTGGGATCATCGCCATATAGGTAATAAAACCGCCGCCGCCTCCTGTTTTCTGGATAATGCCAGGACGTCCGTCTTTTGGCGCCATATAGACCCAGCCCAGACCGAGCGCGTCGGCTTTACCCGGTACGTCCATCCCAATGATTTTCTTTAACTGTGTGCGCTGATAAATCAACGTTTGCATACGATCGGCCTGTTGGCTACGGTGATAGAAATCTGACGACAGATACTGTTGCATCCAGCGCATCATATCTCCTGGCGTAGAATAGACCCCGCCGCTGCCAATGGCAGCCAGCGTATTATTACAGGGGCTTGCGCCTTTTTCTGCCACCATCAGACGCTTACACTGATCGGGAGAAGGGGTAAACGTGGTGTCTTTCATTCCCAGCGGGCGGGTAATCTTTTCTTCAAACAGTTGCGTATAAGGTTTGCCGGAGGCGGTCGCCAGCGCGTCGGCTAACAGGTCGAACGCCAGATTGGAATAGGCCGCCTGCGAGCCTGGCGCGACTTTTAACGTTGCTGTGGAGAGCCAGTTCCAGCGTTGTTCGCGGGTTGGCCAGACAAATACCGGACGATGCGCCGCGCCGCCTGGCTGTTCTCGCGGAAGCGCGCTGGTATGGGTTGCTAAGTTGACCAACGTAATCGGCGTGCCTTGATACGTCGGGACATGCGCGCCGGGAGGCGCATATTTGCTGAGAGGGTCGTTTAATTTTACCGTTCCCTGATCGAGCAATTTTACCAACATTTCACTGGTCATTAGCTTGGTGAGCGAAGCGATACGAATGACCGAATCAAGCTGTGGACGAACATTATTGCCCGGTCTGGTGTCACCGAAACTACGAAACACGCGTTGATTGCCGTCGATCACCACCAGCGCCATGCCCGTGGCGCCGCTACCATAAAAGATATGCTCGGCATAACGATCAACGATATCAGAGGCAAAAACCGGATCGGCAATCGGCTGAGCCGCCTGGACAGAAGTAAGTGATGCCGCAAACAGCATGGCAGTAAAAAGCAGACTACGTTTCAACGGTGATGTCCATAAGTGAAATAACGGTGGTTATGCGTATTTATACTACCCGGCGGCACATTGCAAAACGTTAAAGAGAAAAAAGTGGGTGAAAAAACGTAACGGCGGGTTTTCGTGATGGAGAATGTTTACTTTTGTGATAGAGCGCTTGTGATAACCTGATAGCGTCAGCGTGCCTGCTGTGTATGAAACTCGTCGAAACAATTCTGTTGAGCAGAAGTGCGAACTAAGCGTCACAACGTAGGTCACAATGCCTGGTTTAGCCCTTTCATTTGCGTGGGCATGGCGTGCTATTGCCGCCGTCACAGCAGCCGTAATAAAGATAAGAAGTTAGCAGGAGAGCATGATGTTTAAATCTTTTTTCCCAAAGCCAGGGCCGTTTTTCATGTCGGCGTTTGTTTGGGCGCTGATCGCCGTCATTTTCTGGCAGGCGGGAGGAGGAGATTGGGTGGCGCGACTTGTGGGGGCATCCGATGAAGTGCCTATCAGCGCAGCGCGCTTCTGGTCGCTGGACTATCTGATTTTTTATGCTTATTACCTGATTTGCGTGGGATTATTTGCAACGTTCTGGTTCATCTATAGCCCGCACCGCTGGCAGTACTGGTCGATACTTGGCACCTCGCTCATTATTTTTGTCACCTGGTTTTTGGTGGAGGTTGGCGTTGCGGTTAACGCCTGGTACGCACCATTCTATGATTTGATTCAAACGGCGCTCAGCTCGCCGCACAAGGTCACTCTTGGTCAATTTTATCATGAAGTGGGGGTGTTTCTCGGTATTGCGCTTATCGCCGTGGTGATCGGCGTGCTGAACAACTTCTTTGTCAGCCACTATGTATTTCGCTGGCGTACCGCAATGAATGAGCACTATATGGCGCACTGGCAGTACCTGCGCCATATCGAAGGGGCCGCCCAGCGTGTGCAGGAAGACACCATGCGTTTTGCCTCTACACTGGAGAATATGGGCGTGAGTTTTATCAATGCCATTATGACGCTCATAGCCTTTCTGCCGGTGTTGGTCACCCTGTCAGCGCATGTGCCGGATTTACCCATCGTAGGACATATCCCTTACGGCCTGGTCATTGCCGCTATAGTCTGGTCATTAATGGGGACGGGCCTGCTGGCGGTCGTCGGGATCAAATTGCCGGGGCTGGAATTTAAAAATCAGCGAGTGGAAGCCGCTTATCGTAAGGAGCTGGTCTACGGTGAAGATGACGCCAGCCGCGCCACGCCGCCAACCGTCCGTGAACTGTTTAGCGCGGTGCGCCATAACTACTTCCGTCTCTACTTTCACTATATGTATTTCAACATCGCGCGCATTCTCTATTTGCAGGTCGATAACGTTTTCGGTTTGTTCCTGCTGTTTCCTTCCATTGTTGCCGGTACGATTACGCTGGGGCTGATGACGCAAATCACCAACGTGTTTGGTCAGGTGCGCGGTTCGTTCCAGTATTTGATTAACTCCTGGACGACTCTAGTGGAGCTGATGTCTATTTATAAACGTTTACGTAGCTTTGAACGCCAGTTGGATGGTCAGCCAGTTCAGGAAGTGACCCACTCTTTTAGCTAACAGAAGGAAACGTTATGTCGGCGGCGTCCCGTCTTTATCCTCTGCCTTTTCTGGCGGTCGCCATATTGGCTGGCTGTAGTAGTCAATCCGGGCAGCCGGTGAGCAAGGGCGAGAAGCCTGTCGACGTGGCAAGCGTAGTACGTCAGAAAATGCCGGCCAGTGTCAAAGACAGAGAGGCCTGGGCGAAAGATATCGCGACAACGTTTAAGAGCCAGGGGCTGGCGCCGACGGTAGAAAATATCTGTTCGGTGCTGGCTGTCGCCCAGCAGGAGTCCGGTTATCAGGCGGATCCTGTCGTGCCGGGGCTAAGTAAAATCGCCTGGCAGGAGATTGATCGCCGCGCTGAACGACTACACATTCCGCTGTTTCTGGTGCACACCGCGCTGAAAATTAACTCCCCCAACGGCAAGAGCTATAGCGAACGCCTGGACACGGTAAAAACCGAAAAACAGCTTAGCGCTATTTTTGACGATTTTATCAATATGGTTCCTATGGGGCAGACGCTATTTGGCTCATATAACCCGGTGCATACGGGCGGCCCGATGCAGGTCAGCATTGCCTTTGCCGAACAGCACGCGAAAGACTATCCGTGGAAGATGACGGGTACGGTACGTCAGGAGGTCTTTACGCGCCGTGGCGGGTTGTGGTTTGGAACCTACCATTTGCTGAATTACCCGGCGAACTACAGCGCGCCTGTTTTCCGCTTCGCCGACTTCAACGCGGGATGGTACGCCAGCCGTAACGCTGCGTTCCAGAATGCCGTCAGTAAAGCCAGTGGGGTAAAACTGGCGCTGGATGGCGATCTGATTCGTTATAACAGCAAGGAACCGGGCAAAACAGAGTTAGCGGTGCGCAAACTGGCAGGGCAGTTGGGAATGAGTGAGCGTGAAATTCGCAGCCAACTGGAGAAAGGCGATAGCCTGGCGTTTGAAAAAACGGCGCTCTACAAGAAAGTCTATAAACTGGCCGAGGCCAAAACGGGTAAGACGCTTGCGCGGGAAATGTTGCCCGGTATTCAACTGGAAAGTCCGAAGATCACGCGTAAGCTGACGACCGCCTGGTTTGCTAAACGAGTTGATGAGCGGCGGGCGCGGTGTATGGGGCGATAAATTTCGCGCTGGGATACTTTCTCCAGCGCGCTAAGGTTTATTGGTGACGGTGACGCCAGCGTAAAAACGCGGCGATAACGGCGAAAATGAGGCAGCCCGTGAGGAAGGGCACCAGGCCAAAAATCGTCCCGACGCCCAGCCCAATCTCTACCCGCGGTCGACCTGTATCCTGTACCTGCATCAGATGCTCATAGATGCCCGGCGCATGAACCAGCAGGTTTAAGAGTTGCGCTCCGGCCCAGAAGCAAAACAGTACAAATATGGCGTAAGCAATATTTCCGGGCGTAGAGGAGGTTTCTCGATGCTTCCCGCTGAACAGCGATTTTGAGAGAGTGAAATCAGCCATAAAGACCTCCAGGATGATCGGCTACGATCTGGCGTTATGCCATCGGCTTACTGTGAAGTCTGACAGGTCATTGTGTTTGTCAATATCAGAATCATGGTAATTTCACATACGGAATGTATCCATCGCGTAAATTTTTGTTAGTTGTCACAAAACGATCACTTTTATCAAAATCAATTAACATTTAAGAAATTCCGTATCCCCCACAGACTCGCTCGCCAGAAGTATGCAAAAATACGTTTTTGTTGCTGTTAATACGTCGGAGTCGTTATGCGTTTGCCTGTAAAAATTCGTCGTGACTGGCACTACTATGCCTTCTCTATTGGCCTTATCTTTATTTTGAATGGTGTCGTAGGATTGCTGGGTTTTGAGGCGAAAGGATGGCAAACCTATGGCGTTGGGCTGGTAACGTGGATTATTAGCTTCTGGCTGGCGGGGTTCATTATTCGTCGGCGCGAAGATGGTGAGGTAAAAGACGCCCGATAAACGTTGCGCTATCGGGCGTGCGGTATTACATCGTGGTTTTTAAGGCGTTATTCGCCGTATGGCGTTCCAGCGCCAGCTCAATCAGACGGCTGATCAAATCGGTATAGCCCAATCCGCTCGCCTGCCAGAGTTTTGGATACATACTGATATTGGTAAAACCTGGCAGCGTATTAATCTCGTTAATCACGACCTCATTGTCTGCCGTTAAGAAGACATCGACACGCGCCATACCCGCGCACCCCAGCGTCTGATAAGCCTGGATCGCGATCGCGCGGATCTTGTCATTCACCTCGGAAGGGATCTGCGCAGGCACGACAACTTGTGCGCCGTTATCATCAATATACTTAGTATCGTAGGCGTAAAATTCGCTATTCAGTACGATTTCGCCGCAGGTACTGGCCTGTGGGTTATCGTTACCTAATACGGCGCATTCGATCTCGCGCCCTTTGATCCCTTGCTCCACCACCACTTTATGATCGAATTCGAAAGCCAGCGCGACCGCCTGCTGATATTGCGCTTCGTTAGCGACTTTACTGACGCCGACCGAAGAGCCCTGATTGGCGGGCTTAACGAACAGCGGCAGTCCCAGACGGGATTCAACCTCGGCAAAACTAAACGCGTGACGATTCGTTCGGGTGAGTGTAATAAACGGGGCGATATTCAGTCCTGCATCGCGTAGCAGTCGTTTGGCGACGTCTTTATCCATGCAGGCTGCGGAGCTCAGCACGTCTGAACCGACAAACGGTAAGTTTGCGACGCGCAGCATCCCCTGCAATGAGCCGTCTTCGCCCAGCGTACCGTGGACGATAGGAAAAATAACATCTACCGTCGGTAGCGGCTGCCCGTTCTGGGCGTTAATCAATTGGTGTTGATGTTTGCCAGGCACCTGGGCCAGACTGATTGCCGAAGGACGTAGCGCGATATGTGCCGGATCGTCTGCATTCTGCAAATAATTTTCCGCATCGTTAACATGCCATTGTCCTGCCTTATCTATCCCTAACAGCACCACGTCGAAGCGGGTTTTATCGATCGCATCAACGATATTTTTCGCTGATTGCAAAGACACTTCATGTTCCGCCGACTTACCGCCAAATACTATTCCTACCCGCAATTTCGCCATCTTAAAAACCCATTCCATCGAATGCAAAGCGTATACATTACCACGACAAAACGCGGGTTTCGCGGGCTTCTGCCATAATGTTTATGGGATGTGAGAACGGAGGCCGCGTGAGAGGTAAGGGTTTTCTGATTATTGTGCTGTTGGGCGGCATTGGCGGGCTGGGATATCGTTATCTTCCCTCTTATTATAATCCTTTTGCTCCGCTACAACTTGCCGATCCGCCAGGCTGGATCACGACCTTCAAACTACAGCGCCTTACGCCGTCGCAGTGCCGGGAGCTGTTGACGGCGGCCAATCAACAGGGATTAATTTCATCACAACCTGTTGCGGATAGCGCTGGTGAATGTCCCTTGTCCCATGTTGTGCGCGTCAGAGATTTTGGTCAGGTCAAACTGAGCAGCAGTTTTTTAGCCTCCTGCCCGCTGGCGCTGCGCTCCGCGCTGTTTGTCGAACAGCAGGCAAAACCTTTAACAGAAACGTGGATGAAGCGCCGCCTGACCCGCATCGAACATCTGGGCAGCTATGCCTGCCGTAATATTTATCACCGCCCGGATGCGCGTCGCAGTGAACATGCCAGCGCAGAAGCGCTGGATGTCAGCGGGTTTCAGCTATCAGATGGCCGAAAAATCACTGTTCTGCGCGGCTGGGGGCGTCAGGAGACGGGGCCCTGGTTACGCGCTATGTTAAACGCCAGTTGCCATTATTATGGCAATGGGCTCGGGCCTGACTATAACGCTGCTCATGCTAACCATTTTCATCTTGGAATGCGGGGCTACGGCGTGTGTCGTTAAAGCATAAACGTCTGCCTTGCGTGGCTATATAATGTGACATGTTTCACAAAAATGATGAACGGGGAGACAAAATAGCAAAGTGTGACGTATCGCACCTCTGGAACCACCAGGAAAAAGAGAACTTGCTAAGCTAACGCGTATTTTCAGCTACTTACCGTTACGAGTCTTATGGAATCCTGGAAAGTTAATCTAATTTCCGTTTGGTTTGGATGTTTTTTTACCGGGCTGGCAATCAGCCAAATCCTGCCATTCTTACCCCTTTATATTTCCCAGCTTGGCGTCTCTTCCCATGAAGCGTTATCAATGTGGTCCGGGTTAACGTTTAGCATCACGTTTCTTATTTCCGCCATTGTGTCGCCGATGTGGGGCAGTCTCGCCGATCGTAAAGGGCGTAAACTGATGCTATTGCGCGCGTCGCTCGGGATGGCGATAGCTATTCTACTGCAGGCATTTGCGACCCATGTCTGGCAACTTTTCCTGCTGCGCGGAATCATGGGGTTAACGTCAGGCTATATCCCCAATGCCATGGCGCTGGTAGCCTCTCAGGTACCGCGCGAACGTAGCGGCTGGGCGCTCAGTACGCTTTCTACCGCGCAGATTAGCGGCGTTATCGGCGGGCCGTTAATGGGCGGCTTTGTCGCGGATCATATCGGGCTGCGGGCGGTATTTCTGATTACCGCCATGCTGTTGGTGGTGAGCTTTCTGGTCACGCTATTTTTAATTAAAGAAGGCGTGCGTCCGGTCATCAGGAAAAGCGAACGCCTGAGCGGTAAAGCCGTTTTTGCATCGTTACCTTATCCTGCGCTGGTGATCAGTTTGTTTTTTACCACGATGGTCATTCAACTCTGTAATGGTTCCATCAGTCCAATTCTGGCGCTGTTTATCAAATCAATGATGCCGGACAGTAATAACATCGCCTTTCTTAGCGGGTTAATTGCCTCGGTGCCCGGTATCTCCGCGCTTATCTCCGCGCCGCGCCTGGGAAAACTTGGCGACAGAATCGGCACGGAAAGAATTCTGATGGCCACGCTTATCTGCGCAGTGCTGCTTTTCTTCGCGATGTCCTGGGTCACCACGCCGTTCCAGTTGGGACTGTTGCGTTTCTTGTTGGGCTTTGCCGATGGCGCGATGTTACCCGCCGTACAAACGTTATTGGTGAAATACTCCAGCGACCAAATTACCGGACGTATTTTTGGCTACAACCAGTCATTTATGTACCTGGGCAACGTGGTTGGGCCGTTGATGGGCGCGACGGTATCGGCGATGGCCGGTTTCCGCTGGGTTTTTATCGCTACGGCGGCGATCGTGTTGATCAATATTGGACAACTGACCCTGGCGTTACGTCGTCGGCGTAACGCGCAAAAAGCGAAAGGCCAATAGCGGTGCATCGTAACGGCGCTTCTGCCGTTACGATATGATTTAAATTAAAAGATATATTCTTTATCCGTGAAGTTTTTCTATAGATGGCATAACCTTAAATTATGATATAGCGTGATTATTGTTTTTTGATGGTTTATTATCGTCTCGTTTTCGGTCTGAGAAACGTTTCGCTGCGGCGACAGTGATAATTATTTGTGTAAAGTTCTTCCTGTATCATAAAAATAGTACTTTCAGCCTCTAGGCAGTGGTTCTTCATAGTGATAACGTCCCCCTGGAACTAATAAGGAAATATGGTCATGAAAAATCTCATAGCAGAGTTGTTGCTTAAGCTAGCCCAAAAAGAAGAAGAGTCGAAAGAACTGGTTGCTCAGGTAGAAGCGTTAGAGATTATCGTCACAGCAATGTTACGTAACATGGCGCAAAACGAGCAGGAGATGTTGATACGTCAGGTAGAGGGGGCACTTGAAGGCGTAAAGCCGGATGCCAGCGTTCCTGATCACGATACGGAATTGCTGCGCCAATATGTAAAAAAGTTGCTGAGACACCCCCGGCACTAATCGTATTTTAAAACAACACAGTTGTTATAACGTTACTTTTATGAAATAACATAGCCGCTTCGTTTTTATTTTCTTCTGGGTAATACAGAGCAAAATAAAAACGAAGCGGCTATGGTAATAACAGTGTAACGTTATGCGCTGTTCTTCTGCATCCTGCCAGTGTAACTGTGGATAATCGAATTGCACATTAGCCTACGGTTTGTCAATCAATAAAACATCTATTGCTAACGGTAAGTAATACTTTTACAGCCGGGTGGTATTTTTGCCAGTAACAGCCAGACTTATATAAAGTCCCTGGGATATTTCCCAAAGGGACAACGTGTAATGTGTACACTGACAAAAGGATGGTGCTATGAAAATAACATTACTGGTGACTTTACTTTTTGGCCTGGTCTTTTTAACCGCCGTCGGCGCAACCGAGAAACCGTTAACGCCGCAACAGCAGCGCATGACGGCCTGTAATCAGCAGGCGACAGCGCAAGCGTTGAAAGGCGATGCGCGTAAAACCTACCTTAGCGACTGCCTGAAAAACAGCCAGTCAGCCCCTGGCGAGAAAAGCCTGACGCCGCAACAGCAGAAAATGCGTGAATGCAATGTTCAGGCGACGGAACAATCACTGAAAGGCGATGACCGTAGCAAGTTTATGAGCGCCTGCCTGAAAAAAGCGGCGTAGTGCTATCGGGTGAGCCCTGAAAAACACTCACCCGAAATTTCATACTCCCTCCATGCGCTCTGTTTCTATAATTTGGGAAAATTGTTTCTAAATGTTCCCAAAAATAATGAATGATGAAAATTTTTACCGAAAAGCGGTTGAACAGGCGGTAGCGCCGCCTGACCCTCCTGATGATCGTCAGCGCTCCGGGTTGCGCTTCGCCCGGCGCATCAGGCTACCGCGCGCGGTGGGGTTAGGGGGGATGTTTTTACCGGTGGCCGCCGTGTTAGTGTCGCAACCTGTCTTTGGCGGCTGGTGGCTATTGCTGGTCGGCTGGTCTTTTGTCTGGCCGCATCTGGCGTGGCAGTGGGCGGCGAAAGCCCTTGATCCGCTACGCCAGGAAATTTACAACCTGAAAGTGGATGCGATCCTCTCCGGTATGTGGATTGCGCTGATGGGCGTCAATATGTTGCCTGCCGCCGCGCTGTTTATGATGATGAGCATGAATCTGATGGGCGCTGGCGGGCGGCGGCTATTCACTGCCGGAATGGGGCTTTTGCTGGCGTCATGTCTGGTGACGTTGCAGCTTACCGGGCTACCCGTCGCGATGCGAAGCTCGTCGCTGGAAGTCACGCTCTCTTTGCCCGTCATTATGTTGTATCCGCTTCTGTTCGCCTGGGTAAGTTATCAAACGGCCATTAAATTAGCGGAACATAAGCGACGCTTGCAGGCGATGAGTTCGCGGGATGGCATGACCGGCGTCTATAACCGACGCCACTGGGAAATTTTATTACGTAATGAATTCGATCACAGCCGGCGCCACCATCGGGAGGCGACATTGTTGATTATCGACATCGATCATTTTAAGAGCATTAACGATACCTGGGGGCATGATGTTGGGGATGAGGCTATTATCGCCCTGACGCGTCAATTACAGATAACGCTACGCGGGAGTGATATTATCGGGCGCTTTGGCGGCGACGAATTTGCGGTGATTATGTGCGGAACGCCGGCAGACAGCGCGATTACCGCCATGTCGCGAGTGCATGAACGGCTAAATACCTTACGCTTACCGGGCGCGCCGCAGGTCATGTTACGTATCAGCGTGGGCGTGGCGCCGTTAACGCCACAAATCGGTCATTATCGGGAATGGTTAAAGTCTGCGGATATGGCGCTTTACAAAGCAAAGAATGCCGGACGTAACCGCACCGAAGTGGCGGCATGACGTCCAGCCGGGCTTCAGGATTTACTGAGCGCCTCTGATTTTTCCATACACTTCGTCATCGCTTCTATTACCGCAGCGCGGAAGCCACGTTCTTCCAGAACGCGTACGGCTTCAATCGTCGTTCCGCCAGGCGAGCACACCATATCTTTCAGTTCGCCGGGATGCTTTCCGGTTTCGAGTACCATTTTCGCCGACCCCATGACGGCCTGCGCGGCGAATTTATAAGCCTGAGCGCGAGGCATACCGCCCAGAACGGCAGCGTCCGCCATCGCCTCGATAAACATAAAGACATAGGCCGGCGAAGATCCGCTCACGCCAACCACCGGATGGATCATCGGCTCAGCAATTACTTCCGCCTCGCCAAAGCAGCGGAAAATATTCAGCACATCAGCCGTATCTTCCGGTGTGACCAGCGCGTTGGGCGTGACGGAGGTCATTCCTGCGTTGACCAGCGACGGCGTATTCGGCATAGCGCGAATGATTTTACGGTCGTGTCCCAGCGCGCGCGCAAGCTGATCAAGCGTTACGCCTGCGGCGATAGAGACCACCAGCGAGTCTTTGTTCAGGCTGGAGGAGATTTCACTGAGCACTTTCACCATAATGCCCGGTTTTACCGCGCCGAAAACGATATCCGCGACCTGAGCGACTTCCTGCGCGCTTTGCGCCGCATTAATGCCGTACTGGTCATGCAGGGCGGCAACTTTATCGGGGGAGGGGGTGTAGACCCAGATCTGGCCGGGAAGTACCTGACCGCTGGCAATCAGTCCGCCAAGAATAGCCTTGCCCATATTACCGCAGCCAATAAAACCGATTTTCTTCTCCATCTCGTCACTCCCTATGTTTGTGTGTTATGGGGAATGGTTAGCTTAACGCGGATTGAAAACGGGCAGAAGGAGAAACAGCACTTTGATGAAAGGCAAAAGCGCGAGACAATAAAAGATTGTATATCGTACGGGAGACATTATGACCATCTGGGTGGATGCGGATGCGTGTCCGAATGTCATTAAAGAAATTTTGTACCGCGCCGCCGAGCGGATGCAGTTACCGCTTATTCTGGTTGCCAATCAGGCCTTGCGCGTGCCGCCTTCGCGTTTTATCCGCACGCTCCGCGTGGCCGCCGGGTTTGACGTGGCGGATAACGAAATCGTCCGTCAATGCGAAGCGGGCGATCTGGTGATTACCGCAGATATTCCGCTGGCGGCTGAAGTGCTGGAAAAAGGTGCTGCGGCTCTTAATCCCCGGGGAGAACGCTATAGCGACGCCACGATTCGCGAACGTCTGACGATGCGTGACTTTATGGACACGCTACGCGCCAGCGGCGTACAAACGGGGGGACCAAACAGTCTCTCGCCGCGCGATCGTCAGCATTTTGCCGCCGAGCTGGATAAGTGGTGGCTGGAAAGCCAGCGTAAAAAATAAATCCTGTAATGAAAAATTTACAGTTTATTCATTTCTGATTCTTGCTATAGTACTAATATTGTGACTTTAGTATCTTTGTGTAAATTATTATTTACATTTATGCGTTGTACTAGTTAGATGATATGATTATAACATTGCTGATATCAAATCCTGCGTATGCGCAGTTCCTGGGGGAACGCCTGCTATGATGCAACCTCTTTATCTTGTTGGCCCGCGGGGCTGTGGGAAAACCACCATCGGTATGGCGCTGGCGCAGGCAACCGGTTTTCGGTTTGCAGATACCGACCGCTGGCTGCAATCGCACGTGCAGATGAGCGTCGCTGATATCGTTGAAAAAGAAGGCTGGGGAGGGTTCCGCGCCCGGGAAACCGCGGCCCTGGAGGCGGTAAGCGCGCCTTCGACTGTCGTGGCGACGGGAGGCGGTATTATTCTCACGGAGTATAACCGACGTTATATGCACCGTGTTGGCGTAGTGATTTATCTGTGCGCGCCGGTATCCACGCTGGTTAACCGGCTTGAGGCTGAACCTGAAGCGGATCTGCGCCCGACCCTCACCGGCAAGCCGTTGAGCGAAGAGGTTCGGGAAGTGCTTGAGCAGCGTGACGCGTTGTATCGCGAAACGGCGCATTACATTATTGACGCGACGAAAGCGCCGGCCCAGGTCGTTTCTGAAATTATTGCGGCGCTGCCGCCGTCGACGCAACGGTTACAGGGAGATGTCTATACTTAACGCTCACCCAGAATAAAGGAAACGCTATGCCAACCAGACCACCTTATCCGCGGGAAGCTTATATCGTCACCATTGAAAAAGGCACGCCGGGCCAGACGGTGACGTGGTATCAGCTACGGGCTGACCATCCGAAACCTGATTCGCTCATCAGCGAGCATCCGACCGCAGAAGAAGCGATGGATGCGAAAAAACGTTACGAAGATCCGGATAAATCATAGACGCATGAACCACTCGGAAGGGATTCTGAGTACCCCTAAATTGTATCTCCATCACATTCTTGAAACATTTATACTGGCAACTAAAACCGTAAATTAAGCGATAACAATACAATATTGGAGTTATTTGGAATCTTTACACAATACGTTGCTCATCTGCTGCTACGCTTTCTGAGATTTGTAGGGCAGGTAGCGCGGTGAGCGTGTGAATATTTGCCCGGGAATTACGACGAAGTAATAAGGTGGAATAAAAATGAGTGCGTCGTTGGCAATCCTCACAATCGGCGTTGTGCCAATGAGCGAAGTGTTACCGCTTCTGACGGAATACATCGACGAACAACACATCACCCATCATAGCCTGCTGGGAAAAATGAGCCGGGAAGACGTTATGGCGGATTACGCTGTAGAGCCTGGCGACGATCCGCTTTTGACGTTGCTGAATGATAACCAGATAGCCCATGTTTCCCGCCAGAAAGTGGAGCGAGATTTACAGAGCGTTGTCGAGGTGCTGGATAACCAGGGTTACGATGTCATTATACTGATGAGCACCGCGGCGATTAAAAGTATGGCAGCCCGTAATTCTATTTTGCTTGAACCGCTGCGTATTATTCCACCGCTTGTCGCCTCTATTGTGGATGGGCATCAGGTGGGCGTGATTGTGCCTGTTGCAGAACTTCTGGCGGCCCAGGAGAAAAAATGGCAGGTATTGCAAATGCCGCCGGTGTATTCGCTGGCGAATCCGGTTCACGGTTCTGAGCAACAGTTAATTGATGCCGGGCAGGCGCTATTGGATCAAGGCGCGGACGTCATTATGCTGGATTGTCTGGGTTTTCATCAGCGTCATCGGGATATTTTACAGCAGGCGCTGGATGTGCCGGTTTTACTCTCTAACGTTTTGATTGCGCGGTTAGCTTCAGAACTGCTTGTCTAATTTTACGTGACAGGCCGAACGTCAGGACTCTATATTGGGTGTTAATTTAATAATGAGACGGGGCCTGATTATGCTACAAAGCAATGAATACTTTTCCGGGAAAGTGAAGTCTATTGGATTTACCAGCAGTAGCACCGGCCGGGCCAGCGTCGGTGTGATGGCGGAAGGGGAGTATACCTTTGGCACTGCCGAACCCGAAGAGATGACGGTTGTGAGCGGCGCGTTGAAGGTACTGTTGCCAGGAACTGTCGAATGGAAAGTGTATACAGCCGGTGAGGTGTTTAACGTGCCTGGCCACAGCGAGTTTCATCTCCAGGTTGCTGAGCCCACCTCGTATCTGTGCCGCTATTTGTAACGGTGAGTCCCCTCTCCGGCGGAGAGGGACCCTCTGGTTAGCGCTGCGCTTCGCCGCCTAATCCTTCCACCAGGCTTTGAATCAGCGCCGCCAGCTCGCCGGTCATCAGGATAAAGTCCGCGTCAAAACGTTGGGCAAAATCTTCCCGGTCGATATCTTCGTTCTGATCGCGCAGCTCATCGCAGAATTTCAGACGCTTAATGGAGCCGTCGTCGCACATGACGAATTGAATGCGCTGCTGCCAGTCGAGCGCCAGCTTCGTGACCACTTTACCCGCTTCAATATGAACGGCGATCTCGTCGCTGACCAGATCCTGCTTTTTCGCGCGGATCACGCCGCCATCTTCCAGCATCGCTTTCAATTCGGCTTCGTCCAGCAACTGGAAACCCTGAGCGACCGTACCGGAGCGCACCCACTCTGTGAGCGTCAGCTCAATCGGATTTTCCAGCGCCAGCGGGACGACCGGCAGCGAGCCAAGACTTTTACGCAGTAGCGCCAAAGTATCTTCCGCTTTTTTCGCGCTGGCGCAGTCAACCATAATCAGGCCGTTAACGGTATCAATCCACATCATTGTCTGACTGAAGCGGCTAAACGCGCGCGGCAGCAACGAATGCAACACTTCATCCTTCAGGGAATCTTTTTCCGTCTTCTTCAGCTTGCGTCCCTGATCGGCTTCCAGTTTCTGGATTTTCGCCTCCAGTGCCTGTTTGATCACTGGCGATGGCAGGATTTTCTCTTCTTTGCGCGCGCAAATAATAATTTGGCCATTGGCGGTGTGCGTTAACGCATCGCTGTGAGAGCCCATCGGCGGAACCCAGCCCATTTTGGCCATATCCTGGCTACCGCATGGGGTAAACGTCATTGAGGCGAGCTGTTTCTCCATCTCTTCGGCGCGTAATGTAATATCGCGGCTAAGACGGTAAACCATTAAATTTTTGAACCACAGCATGATAATTTCCACGGCCTTGTCGTTAAATCCAGGCGGTATAGTAACGAATTGTCGGCAGGCTTGCATTGCCAATCAGAACGGTGAATTCTACCCTGTTGATATTCCCAAAAAATGAGGAGCGGTATGTGCGTATTGGTATCGATTTAGGCGGCACAAAAACGGAAGTCATTGCGCTTGATGATGCAGGAGAGCAGCGGTTTCGCCATCGTCTGCCTACGCCGCGGGAGGATTATCAGCAAACGATAGAAACCATCGCTACGCTGGTCGACATGGCGGAACAGGCGACCGGCCAGACCGGTAGCGTCGGCATTGGCATTCCCGGTTCTCTCTCGCCTTACACCGGCGTGGTGAAAAACGCTAACTCTACGTGGCTTAACGGCCAGCCGTTCGATAGCGATGTGAGCCGTCGTCTGAAGCGTGAAGTGCGGTTAGCCAACGATGCCAATTGCCTGGCGGTATCAGAGGCGGTAGATGGCGCGGCGGCGGGGGCGCAAACGGTATTTGCGGTGATTATCGGTACCGGGTGCGGCGCGGGCGTAGCGCTAAATGGCCGGGCGCACATCGGCGGCAACGGTACGGCAGGCGAATGGGGCCACAATCCGTTGCCGTGGATGGATGACGATGAGTTGTGTTACCGCGAAGAAATTCCCTGTTATTGCGGTAAACAAGGCTGTATCGAAACCTTTATTTCCGGTACGGGATTTGCCATGGATTACCAGCGTTTGAGCGGTAAAGCGCTAAAAGGCGATGAGATTATTCGTCTGGTCGACGCGCAGGACGCCGTGGCGGAACTGGCGTTAAGCCGTTATGAGCTACGGCTGGCGAAAGCATTATCTCATGTCGTGAATATTCTGGATCCGGATGTCATTGTGCTGGGCGGCGGTATGAGCAATGTTGAACGCCTGTACAAGACGGTTCCGTCGCTGATGAAATCGTTTGTTTTTGGCGGCGAGTGCGAGACGCCGGTACGTAAGGCGCGGCATGGCGATTCAAGCGGCGTGCGCGGCGCGGCCTGGCTGTGGCCGCTGGCGTAACGTTTTTAGCCGGATGGCGTCATCCGGCAACCGGCGTGACCGATGGCTGCTTGTGTTTTAGACGTCCGTATACCAGCAACGACGACATGGCGGAAAACGAGAGCAGGGCGGCGGGAAGCGCCACGTAGTGGTACGCAAAACCTAGTGTCAGCATCAGCCCGCCGCACCAGGCGCCAATCGCGCTACCGAGATTAAACGCGATTTGCCCTCCCGCCGCGCCCAGCAGTTCGCCGCCTTTGGCGTTTTGCAGTAGCAGGATTTGCAGCGGCGCAGAGAGCGCAAACAGACCAGCGCAGCAGATAAACGCGAAAGTCAGCGATGTCGTTTTGTATCCGCTGAAGAAAAAGAGCGCCATGAGAGAGAGCACGATAACGAGGTCAGTCACTACCGCGATGCGCAGCGGAGTATATCTGCCGGAGAGTTTGCCGCTTAACAGATTGCCTAACACCATCCCCAGCCCGACCAGCATCATAATAAACGTCATGCTCGTCTCCGAAAAACCGGAGATGTACATCATAAATGGCTTGATATAGCTGAACCAGGCAAAAACGCCCGCATTGCCGAACATCGTGGCGGCGAAAATGAGCCACGGCGCGGGACTACGCAAGAAGTGGAACTGCTCGCGCAGGCTGCCTTGGGCTTTGTCATGAATATCCGGCACCCAGAAGAAAATTGCGGTGAGCACAGCGATGTTGAAAACCGCGATCAATAAAAAGGTGTAGCGCCAGCTAAATTCCTGGCTCAGGTAAGTGCCGACCGGAATGCCCACCAGATTCGCCACCGTCATTCCTGAAACCATACCCGCGACGGCGGCGGTGACTTTCCCGGGGCGGATAATCTTTGACAGGACAATGGCGCCGACGCCAAAAAAGGCGCCGTGCGGAAAGCCGGAAACCAGTCTGCCGACGGCGAGCATCAGATATGACGAGGAAAAGGTAAATATGGCATTGCCCATCACGCACAGCGTGACCAGAAACAGCAGTATATGTTTAAGCGAAAAGCGGCTGGAAAAGAGCGCCATAACAGGCGCGCCCAGCACGACGCCGAAGGCGTAAAACGAGATCATATGCCCGGCGGCGGGAATCGTTATCCCGACATCGCGTGCCAGCTCCGTCAGCACGCCCATAATGCCAAACTCGGCCATCCCCAGTCCGAACGTACCCAGCGCCAAAGAAAAAATAACTTTTTTCATACCACCTGCCGAAAATAAAGGCGCATGTTGCGCGCTGTGGCTGTGAATTGTCACAGCCAATCAACGTATAGCTTGCGGATAAGCGCGAGGTAATACCATTCCTTATCCGTCTTTGTGTATTCATTATTATGCTATGTCATGACAGTATGCTGTGCGCAGGATGACACTCGCGTTACGCCACAGCAAACGCTTTGTCCAGTTTGCTATAACCAAGCCCATTGATTTTTTTCACTTTTATCTGCACGGGGATACGTTCTTTCATGGCTTCCACATGGCTAATCACACCGATGGTCTTCCCGCTGGCATTCAGCGCGTCGAGCGCATCCAGCGCGGCGTCCAGCGTTTCGCTATCAAGCGTGCCGAAGCCTTCGTCGAGGAACAAAGAATCAATGCGCGTTTTATGGCTGACCAAATCTGATAACGCCAGCGCCAGCGCCAGGCTGACCAGGAAACTTTCGCCGCCTGATAACGTTCGCGTATCGCGCACGGCGTCGGCCTGCCAGGTATCGACAACCTCCAGTTCCAGCGCGTCGCTGGCTTTGCGCTGCAATAAATAGCGGCCATGCAGGCGGGTGAGCTGATGATTCGCCAGCCAGATCAGATTATCCAGCGTCAGTCCCTGGGCGAATTTGCGGAACTTATCACCTTCTTTAGAGCCGATCAGCGCATTGAGATAGCCCCAGTCTTCCACTTGCTGAGAGGCTTGTTTCATTTCCGCCATCAGCGCGCGTTGGCGCTGCCGATTATCTGCATCCTGTTTAATTTGCTGGCGGATTTCCCCCTGGCGTGTCGTGTTTTCACGCAGTTGTTGCGCCAACTGCGTCAGCCGCTGCGCGAGCTGCTCCGCCGTACACGTTGGGTCCAGACCGGCGGGCGGCTGTTGCTGATGGTCAGCCAGCGCCTGCGTGGACTGCGCGCTTAACGCCTTCGCTTGTTGTAGCTGACTTTCCAGCGTTTGTTGTTGTTTTTCCAGACGGGTCACGGTCTCTTCATCCAGCAACGCCGCCAGGAACGTTGCCTGGCTGTCAAACGGGCTATTTTTTAACGCCGCATCAAAGTGCGCTATCGCCTCGGCGGCGCGCTGCTGTTCCTGCGTCGTCTGTTCCTGCAGGGTTTGCAACTGGCTTTGTAATGACACGCACTCATCATGCGCCTGCCGCCAGTTATCCAGCGGCACGTCGTCGTCGGAATCCGCGGTATCCGTTTGCGGTAGCGTCTCCAGCAACGGGGCAAGCCTGTCGATCTGCGTTTGCAAATCCGCGAACTCAGTCTGACGCTGTTGCCATATTTTCGCTTCGTCGGCGCGCTCATTCAGCCATGAGGCTTCGTCTTCTGGGGCAGGAAGGGAAAGCGTATACTGCGCCAAATCAGCCGTCAGCGACGCCTGACGCTGCGCAATCTGCGCGGTAAAGCGCGCTACCTGTTCAGTATGCGCCGCGATTTGCGTTTGTAGAGCATGACGATGGCTGAGCTGATCCAACTGTTGCTCATGCTCTTCCGCGGCGGTCAGCCAGCCCGCGAGGTCTTCTTGCGGCTGGAGCTGAACGCCCAGCGTAGCGCACAGCGTTTGCCATTCCTCAGTAAGCGCTTGCTCCTCCTGCAACAACGACTGCGCCTCGCTTTCATCCCGCTGTAATTGTTGCGTTAAGGCATCTAACTGTCCTCGCAGCGCCGCGCCTTCTTCCGCCAGCGTTTTGACCTCTTTTTCCAGCGCGTCGCGGCGGGTTTGATTCGCGCTCAGTTCCAGCGCCTGATAGGCGGCGATGGCGGGGTGCGTCGTCGAGCCGCAAAGCGGACACGGCTGGCCGGACTGTAAGTGCGCCCGCTGGCTTTCCAGATCTTTGATGCGCGCCTCCTGCTCGCAAATAGTGCGAACGTCCGCAAGCTCCTGCGCTTTAGTCTTATAACTCAGACGCTTATCCGCCAGACGTTGGGTGTATTGCGCCTGCTCCTGATGATGACGCGCGATAGCTGCCTGTAGCTGCGCCTGACGCTTTTGTTTCGGGAGAATTTGCCCCTGAAGCGCGGCGAGACGATGGCGTAGCGGACGCTGCCGAGTATGCAATGCTCTGGCTTCCGCCAGCGCCTGTGGCGTGAGGTCGAGCGTGAGCGGCGGTAGCGCATCACGCTGACGCGTATCGCTCAGCAACTGCTGTTGCCATTGGCTCAGTTGCGCCCGATCGTGGGATTGTTGTGTTAATAATGCTCGCCACCCCGCCAGTTCGCTGCGCCAGACGCGGATGCCGTCGTGTTCCGCCAGCCATGTCTTCAATCGCTGCCCTGTGGCGTTCAGTTGCGTGAATTGTCGATGCGCGCAGGCGCGGATACGCTGGCGCAGGCGATACGCGCTTTGTAAGCGAGCATTCACTTCATCACTGTGCTGGCGAACACGCTCAACGGCGCGGGTTTGTTCCTGAATGCGCTCCCAATGCGGACGCAACTGGCGAGCAGGTTGCGCCAGAGTCAGCGCCGCGAGCTGCGGCTGCGCTTTTTCTCGCGCCTCTTGCGCTGCGTACAGCGCCTGCTGCCGGGCGTGTAATTCAGTGTGGAGCTCGTTTTTTCGGGTCAGCCAGTGAAGGTGCTGCTGCTGTACCTGCTGGTCGGCCAGCAGGCGTTTCTCTTCGTCAGTAAGCGCCTGCAAACTAGCTTCCAGTTGCTGTAACTGTTCGTCCGCCAATAGGGCGACGCCGCTGGCCTGCGCTTGTAACTTTTCCAGTTCGAGACGGGCTGATTTATGTTTTTCAAATACCTGTGCGGAGATCTGCCCGTAAATCTCAGTGCCGGTGAGCTCCTCCAGAAGCTCTGCGCGCTCTTTCGCTTTGGCGTTAAGAAAGGCGGCGAACTGCCCCTGTGATAACAACATCGAACGGGTGAAGCGCCCGTAGTCCAGCCCGGTCAACGTGGCGATCATCTCCAGTTTATCCTTTACCTTATCGGCAAAGATCTTTCCGTCTGAACACCGCGCCAGCTCCACGCGTGGGGCCTGGAGATTGCCGTCAGGCTGATTTCGGGCTCGGTTCTGGCTCCAGAACGCGCGCCAGGCTTCGCCTTTTACCTCAAACTCCACTTCGGCCAGACATTCCGCCGTATCGCGCGTCATCAAATCGTTTTGCGACTGCGATACCGTATTCAGGCGCGGCGTTTCGTGGTACAGCGCCAGGCAGATGGCGTCAAGCAAGGTGGTTTTTCCCGCGCCGGTCGGGCCGGTAATGGCGAATAACCCGTTACTGGCAAACGGTTCGGCGGTAAAGTCGACCTTCCATTCTCCTTTCAGCGAGTTCAGGTTTTTCAGACGCAAACTGAGAATTTTCATGCCTCATGCTCCTCATTCAACGCGTAGAGCGTGCTGGAAAAGAGCTGATTCAGGCGCTCGCGCTGCGGGGGATCTAACGCTTCCAGCGCCAGACGCCGCGCAAAAACCTCCTCCACGCTAAGCTCGCTTAATGTTTCCCGCCGCTCGTTCGCCAGCGAGCGCTCGCGCTGTTCGCGGCTACGGCGCACCAGTAATACCTCTACGGGGAGTGACTCCGTTAATGTCTGTATTCTGCGTTGGATATCGTGCAGATAGTCATCGGTTGTGATTTCAATATCCAGCCAGACGGGGGGCGATTGCTCAACGCCGCGCCACTGCTCAAGCTGTTCGGTAATTGATGCCAGGTCGCCTTTTAAAACCGCCAACGGTTGAGTCACGGGGACAGCCAGACTTTCGGTGCTTTGCCATTTTCCCTGCTCGAAGGTCACCAGATGCACGCATTTGCTTTTGCCGCACTCATCAAAGCTGAGGGCGATGGGCGAGCCGCAATAGCGGATATGCTCCGTGCCGCCGACACATTGCGCGCGGTGAATGTGTCCTAATGCGATATAATCCGCTGGGGGGAAATGCTGCGCCGGAAAGGCATCCAGCGTACCGATATAAATGTCGCGAACCGCATCGCTTTTGCTGGCGCCGACGGTGGTTAAATGCCCCGTCGCGATAACCGGCAGCTTTCGTTCGCCGCGTAGCTGGCATGCTTCCCGATACTGCTGTTGATAATAATCGGCAATCGCATGAAGAAGTTGCTGCTGTTTCTCGCTGCCGGATAATCCCGCCTGACTGGTAAGAATGTCGCGCGGGCGCAAAAAGGGAATGGGGCACAGTACGGCGCCCGGAGAACCGTCGCGACGATGAAGTAGCCGCGGCGCATAGCCCGCGCTGGCGATCACGGTTGTATTGAGAAACGCCAGAATGTCGCGCGACTCGTTTAGCGTGGCGACGGAATCATGATTACCGGCCAGCACCACCAGATGACAACCCGTTTGCTGTAAATTAACGACGAAACGGTTATAAAGTTCTCGGGCATAGCTTGGCGGCGAACCGGTATCAAAAATATCGCCAGCGACAATAATGGCATCCACCTGATGGGCCTGCGCGGTCTCCAGCAGCCAGTCCAGAAAAGCCTGATGCTCCGCGGCGCGGCTTTTACTGTAGAAATTTTGTCCCAGATGCCAGTCAGAGGTGTGGAGGATGCGCATAATTGTTCCATGCAAAAAAAGCGTGAACGGGATTATACACGTCATCCCTTCCATTTTTGGGCGCAATTTACCGCCGGTACACGGTAATGCACGGTTTCACCGGTGTCATAAATCATCAACATGCTATCAATGCCGCCTTTTTTTTTCATAAATCTGTCATAAATCTGACGCATAATGGCGCGGCATTGATAACTAACGACTAACAGGGCAAATTATGGCGAGACGTATTCTGGTCGTAGAAGATGAGGCGCCGATCCGTGAAATGGTGTGCTTCGTGCTCGAACAAAATGGCTTTCAGCCCGTAGAAGCCGAAGATTATGACAGTGCGGTGAATAAACTTAATG
The DNA here is from genome assembly GCF_046551895.1 of Salmonella sp. SAL03688. Classification (NCBI taxonomy): domain Bacteria; kingdom Pseudomonadati; phylum Pseudomonadota; class Gammaproteobacteria; order Enterobacterales; family Enterobacteriaceae; genus Salmonella; species Salmonella sp. SAL03688. The sequence continues at coordinate 61,993 of NZ_JBGDVI010000007.1, read as the reverse complement.
AACCCTGGCCGGATCTCATCCTTCTTGACTGGATGTTGCCCGGCGGGTCAGGGTTACAGTTTATTAAACATCTCAAACGTGAAGCCATGACCCGGGATATTCCTGTGGTTATGCTGACCGCAAGAGGTGAGGAAGAAGATCGTGTGCGCGGGCTGGAAACCGGCGCTGACGATTACATTACCAAGCCGTTTTCCCCCAAGGAGTTGGTGGCGCGCATTAAAGCCGTTATGCGGCGTATCTCGCCGATGGCGGTCGAAGAGGTGATCGAGATGCAGGGACTGAGCCTTGATCCTGGCTCTCACCGCGTGATGACCGGCGACAGCCCGCTGGATATGGGGCCGACCGAATTTAAATTACTCCATTTCTTTATGACGCACCCGGAACGGGTTTACAGCCGCGAACAGCTACTCAATCATGTCTGGGGCACCAATGTGTACGTTGAAGACCGGACGGTCGACGTGCATATTCGCCGTTTGCGTAAGGCGCTGGAGCACAGCGGCCACGACCGGATGGTGCAAACGGTACGCGGGACAGGGTATCGTTTTTCGACCCGCTTTTAATGCCTTTTCCGCCAGTAGAACACAGGTTTCTGGCGGAGAAGGCTTTCCATTCTTGAGGGAGTATGACGCGTGCTGGAACGGCTGTCATGGAAAAGGCTGGTGCTGGAGCTGGTGCTCTGTTGCATCCCCGCGCTTATCCTTAGCGCTTTTTTTGGTTATCTGCCGTGGTTTTTACTGGCGGCGGTGACGGGACTGCTTATCTGGCATTTCTGGAATTTATTACGCCTCTCCTGGTGGCTTTGGGTCGACAGAAGTATGACGCCGCCGCCGGGACGGGGAAGTTGGGAACCGCTGTTATACGGTTTACACCAGATGCAGTTGCGAAATAAGAAGCGTCGCCGCGAGCTGGGGAACCTGATTAAACGTTTTCGCAGCGGCGCGGAGTCGCTGCCTGATGCCGTGGTACTGACCACAGAAGAGGGCGGCATTTTTTGGTGTAACGGTTTGGCGCAACAGATACTGGGGCTACGCTGGCCGGATGACAACGGGCAGAATATTCTCAATCTACTGCGTTATCCGGAGTTTACCCAGTATTTAAAAACGCGTGATTTCACCCGTCCGCTTCATTTGGTGCTCAATACCGGGCGGCACCTGGAGATCCGCGTCATGCCTTATACCGATAAACAACTCCTGATGGTGGCGCGCGATGTGACGCAAATGCATCAGCTTGAAGGCGCCAGACGTAACTTTTTCGCCAACGTTAGCCATGAATTGCGTACGCCATTGACGGTATTGCAAGGCTATCTGGAAATGATGCAGGAACAGGCGCTGGAGGGGGCGACGCGAGAGAAAGCGCTGCATACGATGCGCGAGCAAACGTATCGTATGGAAGGGCTGGTAAAACAACTGCTTACGCTGTCTAAAATTGAGGCGGCCCCGGCGCTGTTATTAAATGAAAAAGTGGATGTACCGATGATGCTGCGGGTCGTGGAGCGTGAAGCGCAGACGCTCAGCCAGCAGAAACATACCTTTACGTTTGAGGTCGACGATAGTCTTAGCGTTCTGGGCAATGAAGAGCAGCTACGTAGCGCGATCTCAAACCTGGTGTATAACGCGGTAAACCATACGCCGGCGGGAACGCATATTACGGTGAGCTGGCGACGTGCCGCGCATGGCGCTGAATTTTGCATTCAAGATAACGGTCCGGGGATTGCTGCCGAGCATATTCCTCGTCTGACCGAACGCTTCTACCGTGTCGATAAAGCGCGTTCGCGGCAAACGGGCGGCAGCGGCCTGGGATTGGCGATTGTGAAACATGCGTTGAATCACCATGAAAGCCGCCTTGAAATCGACAGTTCGCCTGGCAAAGGAACGCGATTTAGCTTTGTGCTGCCGGAACGTTTAATTGCCAAAAATAGCGATTAATTGCCTTTCGTAAGTATAACTTTCCATAAGCCAGCGGATGCTGGCTTATTTTCTTTGCAGTTAAGACGGGCTCGTTGAAACATTCAACGTTTGGTGATTTTTTGTTCGCATGATTAGCCATAACTTTTTCATGAGAATGGTGTTTTATTCTGGTTGTAAATTTCATATCGCTATATTCATCTGGTTTTTAGATCCCACCTTGCTTTAAAACGTTATAAGCGTTTAAATTGCGCTTCAGGTGCTGTCATTACGACTGCATTTGCGCGGTAAATCGAAAAACAATTCTTCGCCGCATCGGTCCGGGAGCTTTTCCCGCTGAAATTGATAAAAAACGCCGCTTTATAATCCTCCGGGAAAGGCAAAAATTTTAATGTTTACAACATCACCATCCACAGGCAGTAAGACTTTATGACCCATCAGTTAAAATCGCGCGATATCATCGCCCTGGGCTTTATGACATTTGCGCTGTTCGTTGGCGCAGGCAATATTATCTTTCCTCCTATGGTCGGTTTGCAGGCGGGTGAACACGTCTGGACAGCCGCTATTGGCTTTCTGATTACCGCCGTAGGGCTACCGGTTCTTACTGTTGTGGCGCTGGCGAAAGTCGGCGGCGGCGTAGACAGCCTCAGTACGCCGATTGGCAAAGTGGCGGGACTCCTGCTGGCGACCGTTTGCTATCTGGCCGTCGGGCCGTTATTTGCGACGCCGCGTACCGCGACGGTGTCGTTTGAGGTCGGTATCGCTCCGTTGACCGGCGATTCTGCAATGCCGTTGCTGATTTACAGCGTGGTCTATTTCGCTATCGTTATTCTGGTTTCCCTCTATCCGGGGAAGCTGCTGGATACGGTGGGGAATTTCCTGGCGCCGTTGAAAATTATTGCGCTGGTCATCCTTTCCGTCGCGGCTATCGTTTGGCCTGCCGGTCCAATCAGCAACGCCCTGGACGCTTATCAGAATGCGGCCTTTTCTAACGGATTTGTGAACGGCTATCTGACGATGGATACGCTGGGCGCGATGGTGTTTGGTATCGTTATTGTGAACGCGGCGCGTTCTCGCGGCGTTACCGAAGCGCGCCTGTTGACGCGTTACACGGTCTGGGCCGGCCTGATGGCGGGTGTGGGGCTGACGCTGCTTTACCTTGCCTTGTTCCGCTTAGGTTCTGATAGCGCGACGCTGGTCGATCAGTCAGCGAACGGCGCGGCAATTCTTCATGCCTACGTTCAGCATACCTTTGGCGGCGCGGGAAGCTTCCTGCTGGCGGCGCTGATCTTTATCGCGTGTCTGGTGACGGCGGTGGGGCTGACCTGCGCCTGCGCTGAGTTTTTCGCGCAGTATATTCCGCTGTCTTACCGCACGCTGGTCTTTATTCTCGGCGGCTTCTCTATGGTGGTGTCAAACCTTGGACTGAGCCATCTGATTCAAATCTCCATTCCGGTGCTGACGGCTATCTATCCGCCGTGTATCGCACTGGTTGTATTAAGTTTTACCCGCTCATGGTGGCATAATTCCACCCGTATCATCGCGCCGGCCATGTTTATCAGTCTGCTTTTTGGTATCCTTGACGGCATCAAAGCATCTGCCTTTGGCGATATGCTGCCAGCCTGGAGTCAGCGTTTACCGCTGGCGGAACAGGGACTGGCGTGGTTGATGCCAACGGTGGTGATGGTGATCCTGGCGATTATCTGGGATCGCGCGGCGGGTCGGCAGGTGACCTCCAGCGCTCACTAAAATCGCTGACATATGTGTACACCACGGGGCTTAACGCCCCGTGGTTTTTTATTGTGTTGATAGGTCAGAAATTGATGGAAAGCAATAATAAGCTAAAGCGTGGGCTGAGCACCCGGCACATTCGCTTTATGGCATTAGGTTCGGCAATCGGCACCGGCCTGTTTTACGGCTCGGCGGACGCCATCAAAATGGCGGGGCCGAGCGTGCTGTTGGCCTATATTATTGGCGGGGTCGCGGCATATATCATTATGCGCGCATTGGGGGAAATGTCCGTTCACAACCCTGCCGCCAGCTCATTTTCGCGCTATGCGCAGGAAAACCTCGGCCCGCTTGCGGGCTACATTACCGGCTGGACCTACTGTTTTGAGATCCTGATCGTCGCCATTGCCGACGTGACCGCGTTCGGCATTTACATGGGAGTCTGGTTCCCCGCCGTGCCGCACTGGATTTGGGTACTTAGCGTGGTGCTGATCATTTGCGCCATCAACCTGATGAGCGTCAAGGTGTTCGGCGAGCTGGAGTTTTGGTTCTCCTTCTTCAAAGTCGCCACCATTATTATCATGATTGTCGCGGGTATCGGCATCATTGTGTGGGGAATTGGCAACGGCGGGCAGCCGACCGGCATTCATAACCTGTGGAGCAACGGCGGCTTCTTCAGCAATGGCTGGCTGGGAATGATCATGTCGCTGCAAATGGTGATGTTCGCTTACGGCGGGATTGAGATTATCGGTATCACCGCTGGGGAAGCGAAAGACCCGGAGAAATCCATTCCGCGCGCCATTAACTCAGTACCGATGCGTATCCTGGTATTTTATGTCGGCACGCTGTTCGTCATTATGTCTATCTATCCGTGGAATCAGGTCGGCACAAACGGCAGCCCATTTGTGCTGACGTTCCAGCATATGGGGATTACCTTTGCCGCCAGCATTCTGAACTTTGTGGTATTGACCGCCTCGCTTTCCGCTATCAACTCCGATGTGTTTGGCGTAGGCCGTATGCTGCATGGTATGGCGGAGCAGGGGAGCGCGCCGAAAATTTTTGCCAAAACGTCACGCCGTGGTATTCCGTGGGTCACTGTACTGGTGATGACGATTGCGCTACTGTTTGCGGTTTACCTGAACTACATCATGCCGGAAAACGTCTTCCTGGTGATTGCCTCGCTGGCGACGTTTGCGACGGTATGGGTATGGATTATGATCCTGCTGTCGCAAATCGCCTTCCGTCGTCGTTTACCGCCGGAAGAGGTAAAAGCGCTGAAATTTAAGGTGCCGGGCGGTGTCGTCACGACGATAGCGGGTCTGATTTTCCTGGTCTTCATTATTGCGCTTATCGGCTACCATCCGGATACCCGCATCTCACTGTATGTGGGCTTCGCCTGGATAGTTCTGCTGTTGATTGGCTGGATGTTTAAACGCCGTCGCGACCGTCAATTGGCGCAGGCGTAGTCGTTTTTCTCTGCCTTATCCGGTCTGCAGGCAACGGTAGGCCGGATAAGCGGAGCCGCTTCTCCTCCTGGAGTCTCCTCCCCTAATAAACCCCTGGATGATGAGTTATCCTTTAAATCTCTATGGCAAGGTGGCCCCATTTTCAGTAGAGGGGATACGAGATGTTGAATGCCTGGCACCTACCGGTTGCCCCATTTGTGAAGCAACATAACGACAAATTAACCATTACGCTGTGGCTGAGCGGAGAAAATCCGCCGTCTCGCGTGACGTTGCGCTCAGAATTCGATAATGAAGAAATCTCACTGGCGATGCGCAAACAGCGCCGCCAGCCGCAGCCGGGCGTGACGGCGTGGCGAGCGACGCTCAATATCGCGTTAGGGCAACCCCGTCGCCGTTACAGCTTTAAATTGCTTTGGCATGATCGCCAGCTTTGGTTTACGCCACAGGGATTTAGCCGTTTTCCGCCTGCGCGTCTGGAACAATTTGCCGTTGATGCGCCGGATAGCGGCCCGCAGTGGGTCGCCGATCAAATTTTTTATCAGATCTTCCCGGATCGTTTTGCCCGCAGCGCGACGCGTGAAGCCGATCAGGACCGGGTGTACTACCATCATGCCGCAGGTCAGGAGATTGTGCTGCGCGACTGGGACGATCCTTTAACTCCCCAAGCGGGCGGTTCCACCTTTTACGGCGGCTGTCTGAATGGCATTTGTGAGAAGCTGCCGTATCTGAAAAAACTGGGCGCCACAGCGCTATATCTGAATCCGGTATTTACCGCGCCGAGCGTCCATAAGTACGACACGGAAGATTATCGCCATGTCGATCCGCAATTTGGCGGCGATCGGGCGCTGCTACGCCTGCGGCGTGAAACCCAGGCGCAGAGCATGAGGCTGGTGCTGGATGGCGTGTTTAATCATAGCGGCGACTCGCATGCGTGGTTTGACAGGCATAACCGCAGCACTGGCGGCGCGTGCCATCACCCGGACTCGCCGTGGCGCGACTGGTACTCCTTTTCACCACAAGGCGTGGCGCTGGACTGGCTGGGTTATCCGAGCCTGCCGAAACTCGATTATCAATCAGAAACGCTGGTGGATGAGATCTATCGCGGTGAGGACAGTATCGTTCGTCACTGGCTAAAGGCTCCGTGGAATATGGACGGCTGGCGGCTGGATGTCGTACATATGCTGGGCGAGGCGGGCGGGGCGCGCCATAATTTGCAGCACGTTGCCGGCATTACCCGGGCGGCAAAAGAGGCGCAGCCTGAAGCCTATATTGTGGGGGAACATTTCGGCGATGCGCGGCAGTGGCTACAGGCCGATGCGGAAGATGCCGCCATGAATTATCGCGGCTTCACCTTCCCGCTGTGGGGATTTCTCGCCAATACTGATATCGCTTACGAACCACAGCATATCGATGCCCGGACCTGTATCGCGTGGATGGATAACTACCGCGCCGGGCTGTCACATCAGCAACAACTGCGTATGTTTAATCAACTCGACAGCCATGATACTGCGCGCTTTAAAACCCTGCTGGGTAAAGACGCGGCGCGCCTGCCGCTGGCGGTGGTCTGGCTGTTTACCTGGCCCGGCGTGCCATGTATTTATTACGGCGATGAAGTCGGCGTGGACGGTGCAAATGACCCCATGTGCCGCAAACCGTTCCCGTGGGATGAACGCAGGCAGGACGGCAACTTGCTGGCGCTGTACCAGCGTATGGCGAAACTGCGTCAGCGCAGTCTGGCGTTGCGTCGTGGCGGATGCCAGGCGCTGTATGCCGAAGGTGACGTAGTGGTATTCGTGCGGGTTTATCAGCAGCAGCGGGCGCTGGTGGCGATTAACCGGGGCGAGGCCTGTGAAGTGGCGCTGGAAGCGTTGCCGTTGCTGAACGTGGCCGGATGGCAATGTAAAACGGGAAGCGGTAACATCCGCGAGGGAAGACTTAGTTTACCCGCGATTTCCGCGACCGTATGGATGAATCGTTGAGGCGAGGTGGTTCGTAACACCTCACGCATAAAAAAGGCTCGCATTCGCGAGCCTTTTATCAATGCACTGACTTACAGGCTGGAAATGTTCTCAGCCAGGTATTTAGCCACGCCGTCCGGAGAGGCGTTCATGCCTTCTTTGCCTTTTTCCCACTGCGCCGGGCAGACATCGCCGTGCTCTTCGTGGAACTGCAGCGCGTCGACCATACGCAGCATTTCGTCGATGTTACGACCCAGCGGCAGATCGTTTACGACCTGGTGGCGAACAATACCGTTTGCGTCAATCAGGAAAGAGCCGCGCAGCGCAACGCCTTCGTCCGGATGTTCGATACCGTAAGCTTTCTGAATTTCACGCTTCACGTCGGCGACCATTGCGTATTTCACCGGGCCAATGCCGCCTTTATCGACAGGGGTGTTACGCCATGCGTTGTGGACAAACTCAGAGTCGAAAGAAACGCCGACTACTTCAACGCCGCGCTTCTGGAATTCTTCATAACGTTTATCAAAGGCGATCAGCTCAGACGGGCAAACAAAAGTGAAGTCCATCGGCCAGAAGAACAGAACGGTCGTTTTACCATTGGTGTGCTGTTTGAAGTTGAATTTATCAACAATCTCACCGCTACCCAGTACCGCCGCAGCGGTGAAATCCGGGGCCTGACGAGTAACCAGTACCATAATAATTCTCCTGCAATATTAAGGGTTTTAGAACGCAACGCGGGCAGTATAGGGAGGGCGAAGCGACAAAACAATGCGGTCTTGACAATCAATGAGACAGCTTTTGCCTATCGATCGGGTCATTATAAATCGTAATGATGACCCCTTTATGACAGCGAACGATCTTTCTGCCAACGGCGGATCTGACGCACGCCCTCGCTATCAGGCCGTCACAGCGCTTTGCGGGCGGCCTGTGCCATCATACGCGGATAAAAATGCCAGAAGCGCTCTTCTAACGCGTCGTAGTGCGCGTCCAGATCGTACCAGGAATCACGCAAGGCATCCAGCCGGGGACGGCGATTCGCCATGCCATTCAGCACGTTTTGAATGAAATCCATATCGCGATACCGCTCTAACCATTTTTCTGACCAAAGATAATCATTCAGGTTGACAAAGCGCGGCGGGGAGTCGGGCAGAATCGTCGCGACCTGCGCATGGGCGTAGCCGACAAACGCCTGAAGTGGAAAATCGGGAGAGATTTGCGTCCAGTGGCGCGATAAAAAATGATCCCACATGACGTCCAGCGTAATGGGCGCCACGCGCCGAGTTTCATGGCGGAACCACTCTCGCGCCTCACGAACTTCCGGCAGGTTGTCGGTCATGACGTCAATACGCCGATGCATATAAATACCCTCTACCACGTCAGGAGGATAATGCGTTGCCGGGTTACCGCGGACAAAATCGGCCAGAAGATTACCGGAAAGCGAGCTGTCGGCAAGGTGCGCCAGATGCAGGTGAGCAAGAAAATTCATTATTGATTCTCTGTCCAAAAAGCGGGTAACGGTTGCAGCGGGAACGCCCCGGCACTAGACTACCCGCCTCTTATTTTAGTCTGAGTCAGAGTCATGCGCGTTACCGATTTTTCCTTTGAACTACCCGAATCCCTGATTGCCCACTACCCACAGCCGGAACGCAGTCGCTGCCGTTTGCTGTCATTAGAGGGGCCGACGGGCGCGCTGACGCACGGTACTTTCACCGATCTGCTCGATAAGCTCAACCCTGGCGATTTGCTGGTCTTCAATAATACCCGCGTGATCCCGGCGCGGCTCTTTGGCCGTAAAGCCAGCGGCGGCAAGATAGAAGTGCTGGTCGAACGTATGCTCGATGATAAACGCATCCTGGCGCATATTCGCGCTTCTAAAGCGCCAAAACCGGGCACGGAACTGCTACTGGGCGACGACGAAAGTATCCACGCGACCATGGCTGCGCGTCACGGCGCTCTGTTTGAAGTTGAGTTTAATGACCCGCGTCCGGTGCTGGATATTCTCAACGCCATCGGCCATATGCCGTTGCCGCCGTACATCGACCGTCCGGACGAGGACGCCGACCGCGAACTGTACCAGACGGTCTACAGTGAAAAACCGGGCGCCGTCGCCGCGCCGACCGCCGGGCTGCACTTTGATGAGCCGCTGCTGGCGGCGCTTCGTGAGAAAGGTGTCGAAATGGCGTTTGTTACGCTACACGTAGGCGCGGGCACTTTCCAGCCGGTGCGTGTCGATACCATTGAAGATCACATCATGCACTCCGAATATGCTGAGGTGCCGCAAGAGGTGGTCGACGCGGTGCTGGCGGCGAAAGCGCGCGGCAACCGGGTTATCGCCGTCGGCACCACCTCGGTACGCTCGCTGGAAAGCGCGGCGCAGGCGGCAAAAAGCGATTTGATAGAGCCGTTCTTCGGCGATACGCAAATCTTTATTTATCCAGGTTATCAATACAAAGTGATTGATGCGCTGATCACCAACTTCCATCTGCCGGAATCGACGTTGATTATGCTGGTTTCCGCATTTGCCGGTTATCAACACACCATGAATGCCTATAAGACTGCGGTAGAACAAAAATATCGCTTTTTTAGCTACGGGGACGCGATGTTTATCACGTACAATCCGCAGGCTATTTTTGAGCGTCCGTAAGAAGGCTATCTCACTTGCCATTTTGACGCCGGGCAGTGCTCGCCATCCTCACGTACTGCGTGTACGCTCCGGTGGCTGTGCGCTGGTCGACCCCAAACTGGCTGCGCCGATGACGCCTTCGGGAATTTATTAGCTATGGAATCATTCCGTAGCGAGTCGTTAAACGTCGGACTGTTTTTCTGACGCAGGAGTGATAATGAAATTTGAGTTAGATACCACCGATGGTCGCGCGCGTCGCGGTCGTCTGGTGTTTGATCGTGGCGTAGTGGAAACGCCTGCTTTTATGCCTGTGGGTACTTACGGTACGGTCAAAGGCATGACGCCGGAAGAAGTAGAAGCGACCGGCGCGCAGATTATTCTCGGCAACACTTTCCACCTGTGGCTGCGCCCGGGTCAGGAAATCATGAAGCTGCATGGCGACCTGCACGATTTTATGCAGTGGAAAGGGCCTATTCTCACCGATTCCGGCGGCTTCCAGGTCTTCAGCCTCGGCGATATTCGTAAGATTACCGAGCAAGGCGTGCACTTCCGTAACCCGATCAACGGCGATCCGATTTTCCTCGATCCGGAAAAGTCGATGGAGATCCAGTACGATCTCGGTTCCGATATCGTGATGATCTTTGATGAATGTACGCCGTATCCGGCAGACTGGGACTATGCTAAACGCTCGATGGAGATGTCGTTGCGTTGGGCGAAGCGTAGCCGTGACCGTTTTGATAGCCTTGGCAATAAGAATGCGCTTTTTGGCATCATTCAGGGCAGCGTTTACGAAGATTTACGCGATATCTCGGTGAAAGGTCTGGTAGAGATTGGCTTTGATGGCTACGCTGTCGGCGGTTTGGCTGTCGGTGAGCCGAAAGCAGATATGCACCGCATTCTGGAGCACGTTTGCCCGCAGATCCCGGCTGACAAACCGCGTTACCTGATGGGCGTGGGTAAACCGGAAGATCTGGTGGAAGGGGTTCGTCGCGGTATTGATATGTTTGACTGTGTCATGCCAACGCGAAATGCCCGCAATGGTCATCTGTTTGTGACCGACGGCGTGGTGAAGATTCGTAATGCAAAGCATAAAAGCGACACCAGCCCGCTTGACGCCGAGTGCGATTGCTACACCTGTCGCAATTATTCACGCGCTTACTTGCATCATCTCGACCGTTGCAACGAAATATTAGGTGCGCGTCTCAATACCATTCATAACTTGCGTTACTACCAGCGTTTGATGGCGGGTTTACGCAAGGCTATTGAAGAGGGTAAATTAGAGAGCTTCGTAACCGAGTTTTACCAACGTCAGGGGCGACCCGTTCCACCTTTGAACGTTGATTAATTTTAATAATGAGGGAATTTGAATGAGCTTTTTTATTTCTGATGCGGTAGCGGCAACAGGTGCTCCGGCGCAGGGCAGCCCGATGTCTCTGATTTTAATGCTGGTGGTGTTTGGTCTGATTTTCTATTTCATGATCCTGCGCCCGCAGCAGAAGCGCACCAAAGAGCACAAAAAGCTGATGGACTCCATTGCGAAAGGTGATGAAGTTCTGACGAATGGCGGTCTGGTCGGTCGAGTGACCAAAGTAGCGGAAGCCGGCTACATTGCCATCGCGCTGAATGACACCACGGAAGTGGTTATCAAACGTGACTTCGTAGCTGCCGTTCTGCCGAAAGGCACCATGAAGGCGCTGTAATATTTCGTTTTCCCAAAGGGAACTGCCGTGTTAAACCGTTATCCTTTGTGGAAGTACATCATGCTGGTCGTCGTGATTATCGTCGGCCTGCTTTACGCACTTCCCAACCTGTATGGTGAGGATCCGGCTGTTCAAATCACTGGCGTGCGCGGCGTCGCCGCCAGTGAGCAAACGCTGATCCAGGTCCAGAAAACGTTACAAGAAGAAAAAATTCCCGCTAAGTCTGTGGCACTGGAAGAGGGCGCTATTCTTGCGCGCTTCGACACCACCGATACCCAGCTACGCGCCCGTGAAGCGCTGATGAGCGTGCTGGGGGATAAATATGTCGTGGCGCTTAACCTTGCGCCGGCTACGCCGCGCTGGTTGGCGGCTATTCACGCCGATCCGATGAAGCTCGGTCTTGATCTGCGCGGCGGCGTTCACTTCCTGATGGAAGTGGATATGGATACCGCGTTAGGTAAACTCCAGGAACAAAATATCGATAGCCTGCGCAGCGATCTGCGTGAGAAAGGCATTCCTTATACCACCGTTCGTAAAGAAAATAATTATGGGCTGAGCATCACGTTCCGTGACAGCAAAGCGCGTGATGAGGCGATCGCCTATCTGACGCCGCGTCATCGTGACCTGGTGATTTCCAGCCAGAGCGGTAATCAACTTCGCGCGGTAATGACCGATGCGCGCCTGAGCGAAGCGCGTGAATACGCCGTTCAGCAGAACATTAATATTCTGCGTAACCGTGTTAACCAACTGGGCGTCGCGGAGCCTGTCGTACAGCGTCAGGGCGCAGACCGTATTGTGGTTGAGCTGCCGGGTATCCAGGATACCGCTCGCGCGAAAGAAATTCTCGGCGCGACCGCGACGCTGGAATTCCGTCTGGTGAATACCAACGTTGACCAGGCCGCCGCTGCTGCCGGGCGCGTACCGGGCGATTCCGAAGTGAAACAGACCCGCGAAGGTCAGCCGGTGGTATTGTACAAACGCGTGATCCTCACCGGCGACCATATCACCGACTCGACGTCCAGCCAGGATGAATATAACCAACCGCAGGTTAACATCTCGCTGGATAGCGCAGGCGGCAATATCATGTCTAACTTCACTAAGGACAATATCGGAAAACCGATGGCGACCCTGTTTGTGGAGTATAAAGACAGTGGTAAGAAAGACGCTAACGGTCGCGCCGTACTGGTGAAACAGGAAGAGGTGATTAACATTGCCAACATCCAGTCTCGGCTGGGTAACAGCTTCCGTATTACCGGTATCAGCAACCCGAACGAAGCGCGTCAGCTCTCGTTGTTGCTGCGTGCGGGCGCCCTGATTGCGCCGATTCAGATCGTTGAAGAGCGCACCATTGGCCCGACTCTGGGTATGCAGAACATCAAGCAGGGCCTGGAAGCCTGTCTGGCCGGTCTGGTGGTCTCCATCCTGTTCATGATCTTCTTCTATAAGAAGTTTGGTCTGATTGCGACCAGCGCGTTAGTGGCTAACCTGGTGTTGATTGTCGGTATCATGTCGCTGTTGCCGGGGGCAACGCTCAGTATGCCGGGGATTGCGGGTATCGTGTTAACCCTTGCGGTGGCGGTCGACGCCAACGTTCTGATTAACGAACGTATCAAAGAAGAGTTGAGTAATGGCCGCACGGTACAGCAGGCGATAAACGAAGGCTATGCCGGCGCGTTCAGTTCCATCTTCGATGCGAACATCACGACGCTGATTAAAGTCATCATTCTGTATGCCGTTGGTACCGGGGCAATTAAAGGGTTCGCGATTACGACCGGTATCGGTGTGGCGACGTCGATGTTTACCGCGATTATCGGTACGCGTGCTATCGTAAACCTGCTATATGGCGGCAAGCGCGTCACTAAGCTGTCAATCTGAGGAGTGCGATGTGGCACAGGAATACACTGTTGAACAACTAAACCACGGCCGTAAAGTCTATGACTTTATGCGCTGGGACTTCTGGGCATTCGGCATCTCCGGGCTGTTGCTGATCGCGGCCATTGTCATTATGGGCGTACGCGGGTTTAACTGGGGGCTGGATTTCACCGGTGGTACGGTAATTGAAATCACACTGGAAAAACCGGCTGAAATGGACGTGATGCGCGAAGCGCTGCAAAAAGCGGGCTATGAAGAGCCGCAGTTGCAGAACTTTGGCAGCAGTCACGACATTATGGTGCGTATGCCGCCAACCGAAGGTGAAACCGGCGGTCAGGTACTGGGTAGCAAAGTGGTGACGATCATTAATGAAGCCACCAACCAGAACGCGGCCGTGAAGCGTATTGAATTCGTGGGGCCAAGCGTGGGCGCCGATCTGGCGCAAACCGGCGCTATGGCGCTGCTGGTGGCGTTGATCTCTATCCTCGTTTATGTCGGTTTCCGCTTTGAGTGGCGACTGGCGGCAGGGGTGGTCATCGCGCTGGCGCACGACGTGATCATTACGCTGGGGATACTGTCGCTTTTCCATATCGAGATTGACCTGACCATTGTGGCATCGTTGATGTCGGTGATCGGTTACTCGCTGAACGACAGTATCGTGGTCTCCGACCGTATTCGTGAAAACTTCCGCAAAATCCGTCGCGGGACGCCTTACGAAATCTTTAACGTGTCGCTGACCCAGACGCTACACCGTACGTTGATTACCTCCGGTACGACGTTAGTGGTAATTCTGATGCTGTACCTCTTCGGCGGTCCGGTACTGGAAGGCTTCTCGCTGACGATGCTGATCGGTGTCTCTATTGGTACGGCATCTTCTATCTATGTCGCATCGGCGCTGGCGCTGAAACTCGGTATGAAGCGCGAGCATATGCTGCAGCAGAAAGTCGAAAAAGAAGGGGCGGATCAGCCGTCCATTCTGCCGTAAACGCGTATTTAAGTGTTATCTGAATCCCGGTCATGCGATCGGGATTTTTTTTATTTATGTACCATGACGATAAACATTACTGACAGTATGCTGTCAGGAGCCCTGTCATACACTCCTCATGAATTTACCCACACTCGCAGGAGGATGTATGAAAAACTTGATTAACTGGTTTGAAATTCCAGTTACTGATATGGCGCGTGCAATCGCCTTTTATGAGCAAGTGATGCAGATATCGTTACGTCGGGAAACCATGGATGGGGCGGACCTGGCCGTATTCCCGTATGTTGAACCCGGACCCGGCGGAGCGCTGATAAAGCAGGATGATGTCGCTCCAGTTGCGCAGGGAGTCGTTATTTATCTGCATACCGCCGATTTGTTAGCCTCGATTGAACGTGTCGTCCTTGCTGGTGGCAAGTGTGTTCTGGAACCCATGGTTCCCGGAGATGACATTGGAACCATCGCGTTGTTTATTGACAGCGAAGGTAACCGAATAGGTTTACATCAACCTGCGTGATATTTGCTAAATGTAGAGAGTCAATATGACCAGACGCGCTGACCGTTTGTTTCAGATCGTGCAAATTTTGCGGGGTAGACGACTGACGACGGCAGCGCTGTTGGCACAGCGGCTTGCGGTTTCTGAACGGACGATTTATCGCGATATTCGCGATCTGTCGTTATCCGGTGTGCCTGTCGAAGGTGAAGCGGGGAGCGGATACCGTTTAATGGCAGGTTTTGATCTGCCACCCTTGATGCTTACCCATCGTGAATCGGAAGCACTGATGGTGGCTATACGGTTATTGAAAACCTGGGGCGGCGATTCGCTATCGCGCGAGCTTGAATCCGCCCAGGAAAAAGTGTTGGCTATTTTACCGGAAGAGAGCCGTCGTAAAGCGGAGCAGACACGGATTTACGCTCCGGATTTGGGTACATCTCCACATTCGCGCAGCGCGTTTGATCTTATCCATCAGGCCGTTTCGGCGCAGCAGGTGTTGGCGCTACATTATCGTGATGAAGCGGGGCATCTCTCTTCGCGGGATATACAACCGCTGGGATTGTTTTTCTGGGGAGAGCACTGGCTACTGGTTGCCTGGTGTGAGAGACGGGAAGACTATCGGTGTTTTCGCCTCGATCGCTGTTTACAAATTACTCCGCTTAACCGGCGATTTCGTGAAACAATCGACCGTTCTTTGCGTGATTTTTTGCGTAAAGTTGAGCACGAAAAAATGCCGTAAGATGTGATAGCGATACCTCTAACGCTTGTAAAACGGGTTGATTGGTCATCAGTTTGCCTGAAATAGCCTTCCTTACCTGGATATATAAGTTGCACAGAATCATTGCTAAAAGCCCGGCTTCGCGGGAAACTGCGCATAACCCTTTGTATTATTCAGGTACCTGTTAATTATGGCTATCATCCCCAAAAACTACGCGCGCCTGGAAAGCGGCTATCGTGAAAAAGCGCTGAAGCTGTTTCCGTGGGTGTGCGGACGTTGTTCTCGTGAGTTTGTGTATTCAAATCTGCGTGAGCTGACGGTGCATCATATCGATCATGACCACACCAATAACCCGGAAGACGGCAGCAACTGGGAGCTATTGTGCCTCTACTGCCACGATCATGAGCATTCCAAATATACCGAAGCCGATCAGTACGGTTCGACGGTCATTGCCGGGGAAGATGCGCAAAAAGATGTCGGCGAGGCGACTTATAACCCGTTTGCCGATCTGAAAGCGATGATGAACAAAAAGAAATAAGCAGACTGCTGACAAAGCTGTTGGTGCTGTTGAATGTTAGGTTACGCTTCGCTCCACCCAACGGAATCCGCAATATAAATGAATTATTGGTTTTCGTAGATCGGATGCAATCCGACATTTTTTCAGCCCCGGAGTTTGTCGCCAGCCCCAAACGTCCTGTAACGCATACATTGTCACTGGAATCCCGATCGCAAGGTTGGGATTTTTTTGTTTTTAAGTCCTGCCGATACTGGCGAGCAGAGTAGAATCAGCGGTAAGCCGGGGCAACCCGGTGAGGCGCAATGTTGCGGGGGCTTGATCCCCGGTGGCCTTGTCGCTGGAAAGAGAAAACCCCCGCACATTGTTCGGTATTCACCGGCAACATTACGGGGGCTAACTTGACCCTAGACAAGTTGAGGATAGCCGCGAACCGTTGCCATTGCAACAAAGGCGGCAATATGACGCTCACAGAGTTGAGCATTACTATCTGGCACGATCTGGCGGCACCAACGCTGGTCGGGATTGCGACAGGTCTGTTTTTAGGCTGGTGGCATCGCCGGAAGTAATGTGAAGTGGGCGCGACTCGCCGCCGCATGGCAGCATGCGCCTGAAACGGGCCAGAGGGCGACCTCTGGCCTTTTTTGCAGGTTTAGAAGTTGTAACCCACGACCAGGTAGCCGCCCCAGCCGGTAGATTTCGCGCTGAAATCGCCGTCGCCCCAGTTCAGTTTTGCGCCATTCTGCCACTGTCCGCCGTTATGGAAGTAACGCGCAACGACCGAGTAGTGCCAGTGATCGTAGTTCAGCGCCAGGATATGGCTGGAAGCGATGGAGTTGCTGGTACGGTTCGGATCGTCGCCTAAATCAGATCCCCAGTCAAAGTTGGTAAAGCCGATATAGCTCAGTTTACCGCCCCACAGATCGGTGATGGGGACGAAGTATTTCACTTTGAAACGGTAGCCGTCCCATTCGTTTTCATTGGACGCGCCGTAGTTTTGCCACTGATATTTCGCATACACGTTCAGCGACAGACCCATCGGCAGGCCGGTGTCGATATCGGTCCCCAGACCCATATACCATGTGCTCTGGCGGCTGGCTTTGTTATCGCCCATATCGTAGATGTAGTTGTTGGCGAAATACCACTCTTTAAACGGGCCGAAGCTCAGGTCTGCGCCGGTCAGCTTATCAATTGAGAAACGCGGTTCGATTTCCATGAACAGCGGAGAACCGTCGGACCAGATACCTTTATCGTTGCCGTTACCCCAATCAAAGGTTTTGGGAATATCGATATAGCCGTAGAAATCAAACCAGTCTTTTTTGGCAAATGCTTCATATTCCAGATAGACGTCGTTGTTCAATTTCGGCGAGAAACGGGTATGGTAGCTGCCTACCACGTTTACGCTCTGGTGCCACCAGTCGGACAAATACTGCGGCTGATCATTTTCTGCTGCGTTAGCAGTAAAAGATGAGGTGAGCGCCAGCGCTGCGCTGACTGCGAGTAAAGTTTTTTTCATATGTATGCCACTGTTTGAAATCCCTTACGGGAGTGAAAAGAACGCAATTTGCGTTTCTAAATATTTCGTGTTTCTGCGGAGCCTATTATAAAAATCATTGCTCACAAAAATATGTCTTGTTTCACATATCTATCATTTACGTAATCGATTGCGTTCACGTTTGCGCATTTTAGGTGCGGCGACAGTACTGCCTTTCATGAATATTACCAATCTATGTCATAAATGACGAAAATGTCAGTAGGGCAACAAAAGTCGCGCGGGGGATGTTGCGGAACGCACAAAACGCTCCGCCAGAACGTTTATTGATTAACAGGCTGAATATCATGGATGCGAATGAAGCCTAACTGCGCCGGTGTGATCCCCTTCAACGGTAACGAAATATTGACATCACTGGGCGCCAGCAAACTGGCAGGGGCATTTACCAGAAGGCTCTGTGCATTCACCTCCTGATAGTTCTCCGTAGTGCCCTGAATTTGCCCGTACTCTACGGTAGCGCTGAATGCCGGCAGCGGATCGCGGGACTCGCCCTGAATGCGTAACGTTGCGTGCGCGCCGTCTGCGACAGGCGTAATCTCCAGCAATGTCATACATAGCGTACCGATCTGACTCTCCAGCCGGGCAGGCGTATTGGCGCCAGGCAACAAATAGACGCCGCGGGTTGACTCCGCATTCAGCTTATTTTGTTGGGTAATTTTTACCGTTTCCTGATTCAGTTGGGTCATCTCTTTATTCAGGGTGCTAATGCTTTGATGCATCTGGCGAACTTCGCTCTGTGGCGCGCAGGCGGTCAGGCTCAAGAGACTTCCCACCAGGAGAATTCTTAGGTAACGTCTTGTCATGTCGATCATTTCCTTCATGGTTCGATAGCGTAATGGTAGTGCGCTATACGCACAAAGGCACCGATCCTTTATCTCAAAAGCGCTCCGCCTTTGTTGTCGCGCCAGTTCAGGGTAAAATAGTGTTTTCTAAATCATCTGGTCAGGACGCCGTATGCATTGCCCATTTTGTTTCGCCGTAGATACCAAAGTCATTGACTCTCGTCTTGTAGGCGAGGGCTCGTCCGTGCGCCGCCGTCGGCAGTGCCTGGTGTGTAATGAACGCTTTACGACCTTTGAAGTGGCTGAACTGGTCATGCCGCGCGTGATAAAAAGCAACGATGTGCGCGAACCCTTTAATGAGGATAAGCTGCGTAGCGGCATGTTGAGAGCGCTGGAAAAAAGGCCCGTCAGCGCAGATGATGTTGAAATGGCATTGAACCATATTAAGTCACAATTACGTGCCACTGGGGAGCGTGAAGTTCCCAGCAAGATGATTGGCAACTTGGTCATGGAGCAGCTGAAAAAACTCGATAAAGTCGCGTATATTCGCTTTGCCTCCGTCTATCGCAGTTTCGAAGATATCAAAGACTTTGGCGAAGAAATCGCTCGCCTACAGGACTAAGCCATGCAGGATGAGTTTTACATGGCGCGGGCGCTAAAACTGGCGCAGCGTGGACGTTTCACCACTCACCCGAACCCTAATGTCGGCTGTGTCATTGTTAACAATGGCGATATCGTCGGCGAAGGTTATCACCATCGCGCCGGAGAGCCGCATGCCGAGGTCCATGCGCTGCGGATGGCGGGCGCAAAAGCCAAAGGCGCAACCGCCTATGTCACGCTTGAACCCTGTAGCCATCATGGGCGAACGCCGCCATGTTGTGATGCGCTGATTGCGGCCGGCGTCGCGCGCGTGGTCGCCGCGATGCAGGACCCGAACCCACAGGTCGCCGGGCGTGGGCTGTATCGCCTGCAACAGGCGGGTATTGCGGTCAGCCACGGGTTAATGATGAGTGAAGCGGAGGCGCTCAATAAAGGCTTCCTCAAGCGGATGCGTACCGGATTCCCTTATCTTCAGCTTAAACTGGGCGCCTCCGTGGATGGACGGACGGCGATGGCCAGCGGCGAAAGCCAGTGGATCACCTCGCCGCAGGCCCGGCGCGACGTTCAGCGCTTGCGTGCGCAAAGTCACGCTATCTTAACCAGTAGCGCGACGGTATTGGCTGACGATCCGGCCTTGACGGTGCGTTGGGCGGAGTTAGACGCCTCTACGCAGGCGTCTTACCCGCAGGAAAATCTGCGCCAGCCGGTGCGAATTGTTATCGACAGCCAAAACCGGGTAACGCCTGCGCATCGTATTGTGCAGCAGCCTGGCGAAACGTGGATTGCGCGTACCCAGGAAGATAGCCGCGCGTGGCCCGATTCGGTTCGTACTATCAGCGTGCCGGCGCACAACGGACATTTGGATCTGGTTGTGCTGATGATGCAGTTAGGCAGGCAGCAGATTAATAGCATATGGGTTGAAGCCGGACCGGGACTGGCAGGCGCGTTGTTGCAAGCCGGGCTGGTGGATGAACTGATTGTCTATGTCGCGCCTAAATTGTTGGGAACCCAGGCGCGGGGATTATGCGAATTGCCGGGGCTTGAGAAGCTCGCCGACGCGCCGCAATTTACCTTCAGCGAAATACGTCATGTCGGCCCGGATGTTTGCCTGCATATGGTGAGCGCATGAGTTCTCCCGTCGAAAGGGGAGCAGCGCTCAAATTATTATGATAAAATCCGCCCCCCTGCGGGGCCAAATGAACCCTGGAAGAGAGAATATGAACATTATTAAAGCTAACGTTGCAGCCCCTGACGCTCGTGTCGCCATCACTATTGCGCGTTTCAATCAGTTTATCAACGACAGCCTGCTGGATGGCGCGGTTGATGCCCTGACGCGTATTGGTCAGGTAAAAGATGATAATATTACCGTAGTGTGGGTGCCTGGCGCCTATGAACTGCCGCTGGCGACCGAAGCGCTGGCGAAAAGCGGTAAATACGACGCCGTGGTTGCGCTGGGAACCGTGATTCGCGGGGGGACTGCGCACTTTGAATATGTGGCAGGCGGCGCCAGCAATGGCCTGGCAAGCGTTGCCCAGGACAGCGGCGTGCCGGTAGCCTTTGGTGTTCTGACCACCGAGAGTATTGAACAAGCCATCGAACGTGCTGGTACAAAAGCCGGTAATAAAGGCGCAGAAGCTGCGCTGACCGCGCTTGAAATGATTAATGTATTGAAAGCCATTAAGGCCTGATTTTTTGTAAGGGGAATTCCGTGAAACCTGCTGCTCGTCGCCGCGCCCGTGAGTGTGCCGTCCAGGCGCTTTACTCCTGGCAGTTATCCCAGAACGACATCGCTGATGTTGAATACCAGTTCCTGGCGGAACAGGACGTAAAAGACGTCGACGTTCTCTATTTCCGTGAACTGCTATCCGGGGTGGCGACTAACAGCGCGTACCTGGATGGTTTAATGAAACCGTATCTGTCCCGCCTGCTTGAAGAGCTGGGACAGGTTGAAAAAGCCGTGCTGCGTATTGCGTTGTTTGAGCTGTCAAAACGCAGCGATGTGCCTTATAAAGTGGCCATCAACGAAGCGATTGAACTGGCGAAAACCTTTGGCGCTGAAGACAGCCACAAATTCGTCAACGGCGTACTGGATAAAGCAGCTCCGGTGATTCGTCCCAACAAAAAGTGATTCACAGGCCGGAAAGATAGCGGGCGATCGATACCCGCCGTCTCCGGCCTTTTCTTTTTTTCTGCTGAGGCATAACGTATGGCATGTGGCGAGTTTTCCCTGATTGCCCGTTATTTTGACCGTGTAAGAAGCTCTCGTCTTGATGTTGAAACCGGTATTGGCGACGATTGCGCGCTCCTGAATATTCCTGAAAAGCAGACCCTGGCGATCAGTACCGATACGCTGGTGGCGGGCATCCATTTCTTACCCAATATCGATCCTGCCGATCTGGCGTATAAAGCGCTGGCGGTGAATTTAAGCGATCTGGCGGCGATGGGCGCCGATCCGGCATGGTTAACGCTGGCGCTCACGCTTCCTGACGTCGATGAGGCGTGGCTTGCCGCGTTCAGCGACAGCCTGTTTGAACAACTGGATTACTACGACATGCAGCTCATTGGCGGCGATACCACGCGCGGCCCGCTGTCGATGACGCTCGGTATTCATGGCCTTGTGCCAGCCGGTCGGGCGCTGAAACGTTCTGGCGCAAAACCGGGCGACTGGATTTATGTTACTGGCACGTTGGGCGATAGCGCTGCCGGGCTGGCGATTCTACGGGGTGATTTTCGCGTGGGAAGCTGGGGGGATGCCGACTATCTGGTCAAACGCCATCTGCGCCCGACGCCGCGTATTTTACAAGGGCAGGCGCTACGCGATCTCGCCAGTTCAGCGATCGATCTTTCCGACGGTTTGATCTCCGATCTTGGTCACATTCTTCAAGCCAGCAACTGCGGCGCGCGAATCGATTTGGAGGCGCTGCCTGACTCCGAAGAACTATGGGGACATGCCAATGATCCCGAACAAAAGCTTCGCTGGATGCTATCCGGCGGCGAAGATTATGAACTGTGCTTTACCGTCCCGGAGCTGAACCGTGGCGCGCTGGATGTCGCGCTTGGTCATCTGGGCGTGCCGTTTACCTGTATCGGGCAAATGACGGCGGATATCGAAGGGATCGCCTTTGTGCGTGACGGAGAACCTGTCACTTTTGACTGGAAAGGATATGACCATTTTGCCACGCCATAAAGATGTTGCGAAAAGCCGCCTGAATTTGCGCAATCCGTGGCATCTGCTCGCTACCGGCTTTGGCAGCGGCCTGAGCCCCGTGGTGCCGGGCACGATGGGCTCGCTGGCGGCGATCCCCTTCTGGTATCTGATGACGTTTCTGCCGTGGCAGCTTTATTCGCTGGTCGTGATGTTTGGGATCTGCATTGGCGTTTATCTTTGCCATCAGACGGCGAAAGATATGGGCGTACACGACCACGGCAGTATTGTCTGGGATGAATTTATCGGTATGTGGATAACGCTAATGGCGTTGCCGACGACGGACTGGCAGTGGGTGGCTGCCGGGTTCGTTATTTTCCGCATTCTGGATATGTGGAAACCCTGGCCGATCCGTTGGTTTGATCGCAACGTGCACGGCGGCATGGGGATTATGATCGATGATATCGTCGCCGGGGTGATATCCGCCGGCATACTGTATTTTATCGGTCATCACTGGCCGCTCGGTATTATTTAAAGGGGTTGCCGGATGGCGGCGTAAACGCCTTATCCGGCCTACCCCCGAACAATATGTCGATTTCACAGGCCCGATAAGCGCCGCGCCATCGGGCAATGGCGGATTATTTAAATCCCACCACCGGATGCTGTTTGTACGGCGTTTCGAGTTCGGCAATCTGCTCCGGTTTGAGCGTTAAATCAACGGCATTCAGCAACTCATCTAACTGTTCTTCACGCGAAGCGCCGATAATCGGCGCGGCGACGCCTCGTTTGCTGAGCAGCCAGGCCAGCGCAACCTGCGCCCGCGTTGCGCCAAGCGCCTCGCTGACGCCAGCCAGCCGTTCCGCTATTTGCGCATCATTTTTATCGCTTTCATCGTATAAATTTTTACCCACGTCATCCGAGGCCAGCCGGGCCGTGGTTTCTCCCCAGGGGCGAGTTAAGCGCCCGCGCGCCAGCGGACTCCACGGAATCACGGCGACCCCTTCCTGCCAGCACAGCGGTAGCATCTCACGCTCTTCCTCACGGTAGATCAGGTTATAGTGATCCTGCATAGTGACAAACGGCGCCCAGCCGTGTTGTTTTTGTAGCGCCAGCGCCTGGGCAAATTGTGAGGCGTGCATTGAGGAAGCGCCGATATAGCGGGCTTTACCCGCCTTCACCACGTCGTTTAGCGCTTCCAGAGTTTCTTCTATCGGCGTGGTGTAATCCCAGCGGTGGATTTGCAGGATATCGACATACTCCATTCCCAGACGGGTGAGGCTATCGTCAATAGAGCGCAGGATTTGCGCGCGGGACAATCCTTCCGGCAGATCGCCGACGCGATGGAAGACTTTCGTCGCTACCACCACCTCGTCGCGCCGGGCGAAATCACGCAGCGCACGACCAACAATCTCTTCGCTGCTGCCGTCGGAGTAGCTGTTGGCGGTATCAAAAAAGTTAATGCCGCCCTCAAGGGCGCGCTTGATGATGGGACGGCTGCTCTCTTCGGGAAGCGTCCAGGCGTGATTGCCGCGACTTGGCTCGCCGAATGTCATGCAGCCCAGACAAAGGCGGGACACCCGAAGATCTGTATTTCCTAACGTGTTGTATTGCATGACTCCGCTCCTGTTATACCCGTCACTCTTCAAGCATAGCAGGAGCAAAGAGGGGATTATGCCAGCCAGGCCTTGATTTTGGCTTCAATGCCTGCAGCGTCGAGCCCCAGTTCCGCGCGGGCTTCTTCCTGCGTTCCTTGCGGGATAAAGAAATCCGGAAGACCGATATTCAGCACAGGTACAGGTTTACGATGGGCCATTAGCACTTCGTTTACGCCGCTGCCAGCGCCGCCCATAATGGCGTTTTCTTCCAGCGTCACCAGCGCGTCATGCTGCGCGGCCATCTCCAGAATTAACGTGTCGTCCAGCGGCTTAACAAAGCGCATGTCGACCAGCGTGGCGTTCAGCGCTTCGGCGACTTTCGCCGCCTCAGGCATTAAGGTGCCAAAGTTCAGAATCGCCAGTTTTTCGCCATGACGCTTCACAACGCCTTTACCAATAGGCAGTTTTTCCAGCGGGGTTAGCGCCACGCCCTGTGCATTACCGCGTGGATAACGTACTGCCGTCGGGCCGTCGTTATAGTGATACCCGGTAAATAACATCTGGCGACATTCGTTTTCGTCGCTTGGCGTCATGATCACCATATCCGGGATGCAGCGCAGATAGGAGAGATCGAACGCGCCCTGGTGCGTTTGTCCATCCGCGCCAACGATACCGGCGCGATCGATGGCGAACATGACCGGCAGTTTCTGGATAGCGACGTCATGGATGACCTGATCGTAGGCGCGTTGCAGGAAAGTAGAGTAGATCGCCACGACGGGCTTATAGCCGCCAATCGCCAGACCTGCGGCGAAGGTGACGGCATGCTGCTCGGCGATGGCGACGTCAAAATAGCGATCCGGGAATTTACGTGAAAATTCCACCATGCCGGAACCTTCGCGCATTGCTGGGGTGATCGCCATCAGCTTGCTGTCTTTGGCGGCGGTTTCACACAGCCAGTCACCGAAGATTTTTGAATAACCTGGCAGACCGCCGCTGCTTTTCGGCAAACATCCGCTGGAAGGATCAAATTTAGGCACCGCATGGAAAGTGATCGGATCTTTTTCCGCGGGCTCATAGCCGCGGCCTTTTTTGGTCATGATATGCAGGAACTGCGGCCCTTTCAGGTCGCGCATGTTCTTCAATGTGCTGATAAGCCCCATGACATCGTGACCATCGACCGGCCCGATGTAGTTAAAGCCCAGCTCTTCGAACAGTGTTCCCGGCACAACCATGCCTTTAATATGTTCTTCGGTACGCTTGAGCAGTTCTTTAATTGGCGGTACGCCGGAGAAGACCTTTTTTCCGCCTTCGCGCAGAGAAGAGTAAAGTTTACCGGAAAGTAGCTGCGCCAGATGGTTGTTGAGCGCGCCGACGTTTTCCGAAATTGACATTTCATTGTCGTTCAGAATGACCAGCATATCGGGCCGGATATCGCCTGCGTGATTCATTGCTTCAAACGCCATACCGGCGGTGATGGCGCCGTCGCCAATCACACAGACGGTGCGGCGATCTTTGCCTTCTTTCTCCGCCGCCACGGCAATGCCGATACCGGCGCTGATGGAGGTGGAGGAATGCCCAACGCTCAGCACATCGTATTCGCTTTCTCCGCGCCACGGGAACGGATGCAGACCGCCTTTCTGGCGAATGGTGCCGATTTTGTCGCGACGACCGGTAAGGATTTTATGTGGATAAGCCTGGTGTCCAACATCCCAGATTAGCTGGTCAAACGGGGTGTTGTAGACATAATGCAGCGCCACGGTAAGTTCTACCGTGCCCAGCCCGGAAGCGAAGTGCCCGCTGGAACGGCTTACGCTGTCGAGTAAGTAGCGGCGTAGCTCGTCGCAGAGTTTCGGCAGACTCTCTTTCGGTAACAGTCGTAACTCCTGGGTGGAGTCGACCAATGCCAGGGTAGGGTATTTGGCTATATCAAAACTCATCGCAAGCTCATTGGATATGGGGTTTATTTATCACGCTGGATTATGTAGTTCGCTAGCGCTTCCAGTGCCGAGGTGTCCAGTGATTGCGCGGCCAGCTGATGTAACGACTGACGGGCGTCCTCTATCAGGTCCCGGGCTTTATTCCGGGCTTGCTCAAGACCCAGAAGTGCAGGGTAGGTACTTTTGCCAAGCTGCTGGTCTGCGCCCTGACGTTTACCTAACGTTGCAGTATCGCCCACCACATCCAGAATGTCATCCTGAACCTGGAAGGCAAGGCCGATACTCTCTGCATAGTGGTCAAGTATCGGCAGAGTATTCCGTCCTTTATCGCCCGCGCTCAACGCGCCAAGTCTAACGGCGGCGCGAATGAGCGCGCCGGTCTTATGGCGATGAATGCGTTCCAGCGCGTCCAGAGTGATCCGCTGGCCTTCTGCCGCCAGATCCAATGCCTGACCGCCGCACATACCGGCGATACCGCTGGCGTTTGCCAGTTCGGCGATCATCGCGATACGATCGCGATCGGCGACTTCCGGCATCGGCGCGTCGCTGATAATGGCAAACGCCAGTGTCTGCAACGCGTCTCCCGCCAGGATTGCGTTGGCTTCGCCAAATTTAATATGGCAAGTCGGCAGGCCGCGACGCAAATCGTCATCGTCCATTGCTGGCAGGTCGTCATGGATCAGCGAATAGGCATGAATGCATTCGACCGCCGCAGCTGGCGCATCCAGCGTTGCCGTACTGACGCCAAACATTTGACCAGTGGCGTAAACCAGAAATGGCCGCAGGCGTTTACCGCCTAATAATGCGCCATACTGCATGGCTTCGACCACGGGAGTGTTCTGAAAGGGCAGTGGCGCGATAAAACGGCTCAGCGCCTGATTCGCTTGCGTTACGCAAGCCTGTAGCTGCTGCGTAAAGTCCATTTACTCATTATCCGCGATAAAAGGCTCAGGTGAAGCCTCTTCATTATCAGACAGCAAAATTTGCACGCGCTGTTCCGCCTGCTGCAGTTTTGCCTGCCCCTGACGCGCCAGTTGTACGCCGCGCTCGAATTCATTCAGCGCGTCTTCCAGCGGCAAATCGCCGCTTTCCAGGCGGGTAACAATATGTTCCAGCTCGCTCAGCGCAGTTTCAAAGCTGGCGGGCGCCTCATTTTTCTTCGGCATGATGACTGTTTGACTCTCTGTAATGGCAGTACAAGTCTATGGTAACGGACTCACACTGATAAGCAAATAACGCGCAATGGTAAGGGGAAATGCGCAAGATGTCCGTGATAGTGATATACTTCCGCGCCTGGATGCAGCCGTAGGTATGGGCTGCTGTACTATTTCTCCACGACAAGCCTTAGATAGCTTGCTAAAGAACCATTGCCGCCATGAAGTTTATCATTAAATTGTTCCCGGAAATCACTATCAAAAGCCAATCTGTGCGTTTGCGCTTTATAAAAATTTTAACCGGGAACATCCGTAACGTTTTAAAGCACTACGATGAGACCCTCGCGGTTGTCCGTCACTGGGATAACATTGAAGTTCGCGCCAAAGATGAAAACCAGCGTCTGGCGATTCGCGACGCGCTGACCCGCATTCCGGGGATCCACCATATTCTTGAAGTCGAAGATGTGCCGTTCACCGATATGCACGACATTTTCGAGAAAGCGTTGGCGCAGTATCGCGAGCAGCTTGAAGGCAAAACCTTCTGCGTGCGCGTAAAACGTCGCGGTAAGCATGAGTTTAGCTCCATTGAGGTGGAGCGCTATGTCGGCGGCGGATTAAATCAGCATATTGAATCGGCGCGCGTGAAGCTCACTAACCCGGATGTGACGGTGCATCTGGAAGTGGAAGATGATCGCCTGCTGTTGATCAAAGGGCGTTATGAAGGTATTGGCGGTTTCCCGATTGGCACCCAGGAAGATGTGCTGTCGCTGATCTCCGGCGGTTTTGACTCCGGCGTCTCCAGCTATATGCTGATGCGTCGCGGCTGCCGCGTACACTACTGCTTCTTTAACCTTGGCGGCGCGGCGCATGAAATCGGCGTTCGCCAGGTGGCGCATTACCTGTGGAACCGCTTTGGCAGCTCCCATCGCGTGCGTTTTGTGGCGATTAACTTCGAACCGGTGGTCGGCGAGATTCTGGAGAAAGTTGACGACGGCCAGATGGGCGTGGTGCTCAAACGTATGATGGTACGCGCGGCGTCGAAAGTGGCGGAACGTTATGGCGTACAGGCGCTGGTGACCGGCGAAGCGCTGGGCCAGGTGTCCAGCCAGACGCTAACCAACTTGCGCTTGATCGATAACGTGTCTGACACGCTGATCCTGCGCCCGCTGATCTCTTACGATAAAGAGCACATTATCAACCTGGCGCGCCAGATTGGTACGGAAGATTTTGCCCGTACGATGCCGGAATACTGTGGCGTGATTTCAAAAAGTCCGACGGTGAAAGCCATTAAAGCGAAAATTGAAGCCGAAGAAGAAAATTTCGACTTCAGTATTCTCGATAAGGTGGTAGAAGAAGCGAGCAACGTCGATATTCGTGAAATCGCCCAGCAGACCCAGCAGGAGGTGGTGGAAGTAGAAACCGTGAGCGGTTTTGGCGCCAACGATGTGATTCTGGATATCCGTTCTGTCGATGAGCAGGATGACAAGCCGCTGAAAGTGGAAGGCGTCGACGTCGTTTCGCTGCCTTTCTACAAGCTGAGCACTAAATTTGGCGATCTCGATCAGAGCAAAACCTGGCTGCTATGGTGCGAACGCGGCGTAATGAGTCGCCTGCAGGCGCTCTATCTGCGCGAGCAGGGGTTTGCCAATGTGAAGGTGTATCGCCCGTAATGACCATTTGCCCCGGACCGATACGCGCCGGGGCAAAGCGCCTCCCGTTAATGCAGAGGGGCGAGCGCGTGTAGTAGCTGGCTGGCGATATCTGGAATGGCTTCTGTGCTAAAAAATCCCATCGTCACCGCAATCGCAATTAACTTCTCTTTACTATCCAGAAGCGGGCAGGCAATAGACTGCGCGCCAGGGATCCCTTGCGTTGGATTGTAGCGAACCGCATAACCCTTCATTTTTGCCTGGCTAATCAGCTCTGCTTGCGTTTTGTCTTGCGCCTCAAAGCCGGAAAAACTCATCCATATTTGCCCTGCGGCGCTGGCGTGGAGCGGAACCGGCGTATTGGGAAGAAAATCGATATCAACGTTACGGAAGCTGCGATGATAATGTTTAAGCACTAACCCGGCATCCGTCGCCACCACAACGCCGGTGGAGTGATTAAAGGTATCGCGAAACGTGATCAATACGTTGTTAAGGTCGCGGATCGGATCGTGTTCAAATGAACGACTTTCTACCAGTTGGCGTAGCGTTGCGCCCAACAAATAAAGCCCTTTCTCATTTTGGCATAACATGCCAGTACGACACAGGGAGACCAGATATTTATGTAAGCGGCTTTTAGACAGGTTACAGCCTGTCGCGATATCAATAGCCCTGGCCTGACCGTTCTGGCTGGCAACAAAAGTCAGAATGTTAACGGCGATATCAACCGAATTCACGCCTTGAGATATTTCAGCCATATTTTTTCTCTTCTCAAATTCCCCGCAATTATACCATCGTGCGGGAAATCATGACTGCTTTTGCCTTTTAAAAAGATCTACCACTAAGTGATTAGATCTTGATACATCTCAAGTTAATCAATGGTGTACTTTGGTTCACTAATGGTGAATATTCTGGAGATTGAATCATGGAAGCATTACGTCATATTCGTTTAAAAAGAAGAACCTTATTGAAAGGGTTGGGAGTCGTGGGGCTGGCCTCGTTGAGCGCGAGTTTTCTAACGTTACGGCAGGCTAACGGTACGCCGCTGCCGCGTTTTCGCCTGAAGGCGTCGGATTACCGCACATTTCAGTCGACCTGTGCCATGGAGTGTCTGCACTGCAATCTCACCGCTTACGTATGGAAAGATCGCTTAATGAAAATCGAAGCGACGAAAGGTTTCAACGTGAAGTGCTGTTTGCGCGGAATTAGCCGCACGAAATGGGTGTACCACCCGTTACGTCTGACACAACCTTTGCTGCGGACGGGAGAAAAAGGCGAAGGCAAATTTAAACCGATTACCTGGAATGCGGCGCTGGATTTAATTGAGGAGAAAATTCGCGAAACCCTCGCTACGGACGGCAACAAAGGTTTATTACTGACTGCCGCATCAGGGAACATGGACTCCATCAAGAATGATATGGGTAAGGCATTTTTTGATTATCTGGGCGGCTCGACAAAACATGCCGGATCGTTATGCTGCGCCGCCGTCACTGCGGCTATGATGCCGATGGTCGGTTTACGCTATGCCGATACCCGCGACACAATAGCCGAAAGTCGTTATATCCTGTGCTGGGGAAATAACCCGGCAGTGACCATGCACGCCTATTTTAAACATTATTCGCAGGCGCAACGTAATGGGGCGCGGCTGGTGGTTATCGACCCCCGATTTAATGAAACCGCAGCCAAAGCGGACGAGTGGGTGCCGATTGTCCCCGGTACGGATATCGCGCTGGCGCTGGGAATGATTAACATTATTATGCAGGAAAAGCGGCACGATGCTGATTTTCTGCGCGCGCATACGGGCGCGGTGTATCTGGTGGATGACCAACAGCAGCTCATGCGCGCCGATCCACAGGATAAAGATAGCTATCTGGTCTTTGATACCGTGACCAAAACGTTGAAGCGGCATGATGAAGCGGGCGTGGTTCCGGCACTGCTCAGCGAGGAGCTGCCGACCAATAGCGCATTTACCACGGTGCTGGATGCGGTGTGGGAACAGGCGAAACCCTGGACGCCGCAGAAAGTAGAAACCGAAACCGACGTGCCTGCGCAGACCGTGTTACGCCTGGCGCGCGACTATGCCTCTACCCAGCCGGCGATGATTATCCAGAATATGTCAGGGGCGCAGCGAACGGAGTTTGGCACCTATGTCGCCGCCAGCCAGTTTTACCTGGCATTGATCACTGGCAATATCGGTAAACGTGGCGCGGGCGTTTGTGATGCTGGCGGCGTCAGACAGATGGCAAAATTTTCGCCGATTATTCCTCCTGCGTCCCATGCGGCAAAAATCCCCCCGATTCCCATTCCTAAAATCGGCGACTGGATCGTTAATGAAAAACCGCATCCTATTAAGTTCTGGTGGAACATGACGCTGGGCGCGATGACGCAACTTCCCAATACTAATCAGGTCCGGGAGGCCTTTAAAAAAGTACCGTTTGTCGTGGTAGCGGATAACCTGATGAGTTCGTCTGCGTTGTATGCCGATCTGGTGCTGCCCGTCACGACGATTTTTGAAGATGTCAGTTTAATGGCGGGCGTGCGCAGCCACTATGTACAGTTAATGGAAAAAGCGGTAGAGCCGCCTGGAGAAGCAAAGCCCGACTACTGGATTTTTGCCCGTCTGGCTGAACGTTTTGGTTTTGGCGAGGTGTTTAATCAACCTATCGAGCACTATATCGACGCCTGTCTTAAAGGATCGGGTATCACCCGTGAAATGTTGAAGAAAGGACCGGTGTGTCCCGTTGAGGAGGACTGGGTTCCCTTCAAAGATGGTCAGTTCCGCACGTCTACTGGCAAGGCCCATTTTTATATTGAGGAGTGGGCGAAAAAGCAATTTCTGCCCGTAGTGACGTGGAAACAGGTCAGCGAGTCGGTGAAAGGATCGCCAGAACTTGCCCGCCAATATCCGTTGATGGCGGTACAGCGCAAACTGGCGCGTAGCGTGCATTCCAGTCATGGTATGAATGAATGGATTCTGGAAGTTCAGCGTAATCGCCCTAACGTGATGATCCATCCGGAAGATGCGCGTCAGCGCCAGATTAAGGCGGGAGAATGGGTCGTCGTCTTCAACCATCGTGGCGAGCACCGGGCCATTGCCGACGTCACAACGCATATTAAGCAAGGCGTGGTGAGCCTCGATAATGGCTGGTGGGAGCAGCAAGGCGGAAGCAGTAGCCATGTGACCAACGATCAGGTGGAGCTATTGAGCAACGGACACTGTTGTAACAGCACACTGGTTGATGTGAGAAGGGAGGCTTAATCGTGACGAAGCAATATGGATTTCTTATCGATATGCAGAACTGTTATGGCTGCAAGACCTGTAGCATGGCCTGCAAATCCGAAAATATGACGCCGCTTGGCGTGTTATGGCGTCGGGTGCGCGAATGCCGTACCGATGAACCCAACACGCAGGCGTTTATCAGCATGTCCTGCAATCATTGTGACGATCCCCAGTGTATGAAGGTGTGTCCGGCGGGCACGTATACCAAGCGGGCGGACGGTATTGTGGTACAGGATCATGAACGCTGTATTGGCTGCCGGATGTGCATCATGGCCTGTCCGTGGAGCGCGCCGGTTTACGATCCGCAAGAGGGAAAAACCAGTAAGTGTAATCTGTGTGCGGAGCGGCTGGATGAAGGATTGCTGCCGCGCTGCGTGGAATCCTGTCCGGCAGGCGTGCTGCGCTTTGGTGATATTGAGGAGCTACGCAAAGAATACACTACGGAGTGGACGGTGCTGGAAAAACGCTACGGCTTGCCGGATCACAATCTCAGCGGACCTAATATCGTCATTATTCCGGCGCGGAGCTAAGGAGCGAAAAATGGAACACTATGAATTGCCATTGGTCTTTTTCACCGTTTTCGCGCAATGGGGAATT
The DNA here is from genome assembly GCF_046551895.1 of Salmonella sp. SAL03688. Lineage (NCBI taxonomy): Bacteria > Pseudomonadati > Pseudomonadota > Gammaproteobacteria > Enterobacterales > Enterobacteriaceae > Salmonella > Salmonella sp. SAL03688. The sequence continues at coordinate 29,744 of NZ_JBGDVI010000007.1, read as the reverse complement.
GGTGGCGTGCTGGCGTTAACGCTGTGTCAGCATTTCAGCTCGGCGAAATTTAGTGCAAAACAGCAGCGCCTGTTAGCGTTGCTATTCTGGATCGTTACGGTGACAGGTTCACTGGCCTCTCTCGTGCATCTGGGGACACCTGCTGGCGCATACCGCTCGCTGGTTGGGTTAGGCAAGTCCTGGCTTAGCCGGGAAGTGATAGCCTTTATTTTGCTGAATGGCGCGATGTTTTGCTGGTTAGCGTTAGGCTGGCTTAAGCCGAATCATTATCTGGTGCGCATTTTGGGCGGGGTGACGGCGCTGGTGGGGCTGGCTTCTATTCTGGTGACGTCGCAAGTCTATTATCAGATGGCGCTGCATCCGCTGTGGCACACGGTCGCTACGCCGGTGGGGTTCCTGGGCACGGCGGTACTGCTTGGTTTTATGAGCGTCGCGGTGGCGTATAGTTATTGGTATAACTCGTTTTCAGCGTTGTGTCGGGGAGGCATTGTGCTTGGCATCGTGCTGAGCGCAGGCGCGTTGTGGGTCCGATACCGTGTTCCGGGCGCTGATGCTGCAAGCCCGTTACTCTGGTGGCAGTTATGCGCCAGCCTTTGTGTCACGGTATGGGGCGTTTCTCGTTTGCGCTACGGTGTGCATAGTTGGGCGTGGATCGCCTTCATTGTGACCGGTGAGCTGGCGGGAAGAATGCTGTTTTATAGCAATGTGATGAGCGGATCGCCGTGGTTCTAATCAGCACGGAAGCTGAGTATTGCCCGGTGGCGCAACGCTTACCGGGCCGACGGTTCTTGCACATTTGTAGGCCGGATAAGGTGTTTACGCCGCCATCCGGCAATCATTCTTATTCGTAGTAGTTATAAATCCCCGCCGCCATCACCAGTTGCGAAGCCACTTCATGCGCTTTTTCACGACCAGCCAACAGGTCGATGATTTTCAAACCAAAATCGATAGCGGTACCCGGTCCCTGGCTGGTTAATAATTTTACCCGCGCATCCCACACCACACGCTTATCCTGCCACTGTTCGGCGGGGATCTTATCTTTCAGCGCCGGAAAACCGGTCATATTGCCGATAGGGAAGATATCGTGCGGCACGAGCACTGTAGCGGCTGCGGCACAAATGGCTGCGACAATGCGCCCGGAGCGGTGAAACTGTTTTACGGTTTCGACCAGCAGCGGGCTGTCGCGAAAGCACTCGGCGCCTTTAATTCCGCCGGGCAACACGATGATGTCATAATCGCCGTCGGCAACTTCAACCAGCGGCGCATCCGCCAGTAGCTTTACACCGCGCGAGCAGACAATCGTCAGGCCGCCATCGCTGGCGACGCTGGCGGTAGTGACGTGGATTCCGCCGCGAACCAGCAGATCGATAGTGGTGACCGCTTCGGTCTCTTCACTACCAGGGGCGAGGCATACCAGTGCCTGAGCGCTCATACTCACTCTCCTTTCGCTTTACCATTTCAAACAGGCGGCTATTTTCCGGAACGGCGAGACCGTGCACGCGGGCGCGCTTGAGTAAATAACCGGTGATGTAGTCAATTTCGGTATGGCGCATGGCGCGCACGTCCTGCAACATGGATGAGATGTTTTCTGCCGTACTGTCAATCACTTGCTCAACATAATAGCGTAAATCGTCTGCCGATGTGTGGTAGCCTTCACGTTCAATCACGGCGGCGACCTCTTCGCAAATTGCGTTAATTTCATCAGTATGATGGCGCAGCTCGCCGTTCGGGCAGTTCCAAAGCGCGGTGAGCGGGTTGATAACACAGTTGACCGCCAGTTTGCGCCACATCTCTGCGCGGATATTGTTATGCCAGGCGACATCGGGCAGTACCCCCTGCAGGATATCGGCGAGATAACTGTAATCGCCGTCTTGCTCGCGCGCCGGGCCAATATGCGTAGTACCGTTGGCGACATGAATAATGATATTACCGTCGCGGCGCGCAGCATGGGTGATAGTCCCCATCAACATCGGCTGTTGGATATTTTGCAGTTCTTCTATGGTTCCCATTCCATTATGAATGAGCAGGATAGGCGATGTCACCGGTAGAGTTGACGCCAGGGTTCGTACTGCGTCGGAAACCTGCCACGCTTTCAGCGTGACTAATAACAGTTCGCTCTTCGCCAAAAAATCTGGATCGTTTGCCGTCAGTGATTCGTTGAAAAAGGAACCATCGGTGTCGATCAGATTTACGCTGCAATAAGGTTGTGGCACCCGTAGCCAGCCCTGTACGTCATGTCCGTGTTTGCACAGTGCCGAAAGCCAAAGTTGTCCTAAGGCTCCGCATCCCAGTACAGTAATTTTCATTGTTCCTCCTCACCTGCAACAGCGCCAGGTGTTATGGCGCTAATTATAGCGTCATCAGCTAAGCTTCTCGTTAAGCCTCGTTGCAGGTATTATGCAACGCAACGAAAATGAAGGGAGAAGAAAAGATGCCATCTTTCGATATTGTTTCTGAAGTTGATCTGCAGGAAGCGCGTAACGGCGTGGATAACGCGGTTCGCGAGGTTGAGTCTCGTTTTGACTTCCGTGGCGTAGAGGCGACTATTGAACTGAACGATGCCAATAAAACCATCAAGGTGCTGAGCGAGTCTGATTTCCAGGTCAATCAGTTGCTCGATATTCTGCGCGCCAAGCTGCTTAAACGCGGTATTGAAGGCGCTTCGCTGGATGTACCGGACGAGTTCGTGCATAGCGGTAAAACCTGGTATGTGGAAGCGAAGCTGAAGCAGGGCATTGAAAGCGCCGTGCAGAAGAAAATCGTCAAGCTGATTAAAGACAGCAAACTGAAGGTGCAGGCGCAAATTCAGGGGGAAGAGATTCGCGTGACGGGCAAATCACGTGACGATCTGCAATCGGTAATGGCGCTGGTTCGCGGCGGTGATTTGGGCCAGCCGTTCCAGTTCAAAAACTTCCGCGATTAAGTTGTTATGCCGGATAGAGCCTCGCCGCCATCCGGCAATGCAGTATTTATCCTTTGCTGATAAGCTGTTCAACTTCAAAGCGATTGGTCACTTTGCTGTCGATTTTGACGTAAGCGGAATGCTCTTCCGCCACGATCAGCGCTTCGCTTACGCCTTTCATTGCCAACAGTCGCTGTTTTAGTCTGTCGTCAGCAACAATATCCGCTGGAATTTCCACGCGCAGGCTGCTGACATAGGGCGGCTCTTTCATGGTACTTGCCACTGCCAGCCATACCATCGCCAGTACGGCCCCGGCAAGGAAAACGGTTTGCCCATCAAACGTGCCGTCTATCCAGCCGCCCAGCGAGCCGCCAAGCGCCACGCCAAGAAACTGACTGGTAGAATAGACGCCCATCGCCGTTCCTTTATACCCCGCGGGCGACTCTTTGCTAATAAGCGAAGGCAGCAGCGCCTCCATCAGATTAAAGGCGAGGAAAAAGAGTTGTACGCCAATCACCAGCTCCCAGAAATGCTGGCCCGCTCCCCACAACACGATTTCTGCGACGACAATGAGCCCCACGCAGAACAGGAATACCTGCTTCATCCGCCGTTTGACTTCAGCATAGATAATAAAAGGCACGACGGCGGCAAAGGCGATCACCATGGTTGCCAGATACACCTTCCAGTGTTCGGCGGCAGGAAAACCGGCATCGGCAAGCTGGCCGGGCAGGGCGACAAAGGTGGACATCAATAAAATATGCAGACACATAATGCCGAAATTGAGCTTGAGCAGCCTCGGCTCCGCCAGCACTTTACTGAAGCTGCCTTTGACCATCCCGGATTCGCGATTCAGCACATGGTTGGTACTGTTGGGAACCACCCAGATCGTCAAAATAATGCCCAGGGTGGCGAGGGCGGCGATCATCCAGAACAACGCGTTCAATCCCAGACTATGGGTAACGATCGGCCCTAATACCATCGCAATCGCGAAGGTGATACCAAAGCTGACGCCGATAAACGCCATCGCTTTGGTACGGTTTTGCTCGCGGGTGAGGTCAGACAGGAGCGCCATGACGGCGGCGGCAATAGCGCCGGACCCTTGTAGCGCTCGCCCCAGAATAATGCCCCAGATTGAGTGAGAGAGCGCGGCAATGACGCTGCCCGCGACAAATACCGCCAGTCCGCCGACAATCAGCGGCTTACGGCCAATGCGGTCGGACAGCAGCCCAAAGGGAATTTGAAAGATAGCCTGCGCCAGCCCGTAAATGCCGATCGCAATGCCGATTAATGCTTCGCTGGCGCCCTGTAGCGCCATACCGTATGTGGTCAGTACTGGTAGAACCATAAACATACCCAGCATACGCAACGAAAAGACGGTCCCTAAACCCCATGTGGCGCGCAGCTCCCCTGGCGTCATTTTATAATCGTTCATTGCCACCTCTGTATAAAAGCTGGGAGTAGTGTAGTGCGGGGAGTGTGCCGGGTAAATAGAGGGTTAATTAGCAAATATTATGTTTTTGAAACAGTTGAGCTAAAAAAGAGATAAATTGTTAACACGATAGGGGCGATCGGGAGAGTCAGCATAGCCTTGTGCTCATTCATATTCCGATCTCCTTGAGCTGTAGTGGCTATCTGAGCCATATCAGTATAGTGTAGCGGTTAGCCACGGCCTTCAGGCGGTGTGCGCTGTTGCTCCATGTTGCAATAGCAGAACTCGTCAAGCCAGACTGTCAGCGAACCGCGCTGCCTGAGTGTGGCTGGCCGGTGGGTGACTTTAAACTTTTGCTTTGCCATAGGAAGCCGATTCTGAAACGACTGCGATGATCAGATCCGCCCATCTTCTGAAAATTTGATTTATTCAACAACGCCGAGACTGATAGCAAACTTTCTGCGTGATGGCGCGCGTTTATCAGGCAGAAGATTCGTCAGCAGTCGCATTTATTATATTATTCAAGGAGTGAATTCGTTATGGAAATTAAATATTTATCATTATGTATTTTGGCGGGTATTTTATTTGTTAGCCAGGTGAATGCTTCAGATAACAACGGTAAAGATGATGTAAAATATGCTGCGCTTACCCAGAAGGATCTTGATGCTTTGCCCGTAGAGAAAAGAGCTTCGGTTCTGGATGAACTGGGGTTTATCCATGAATACGGTATTGGTGTGCCGATGAATCGCGAACGGGCGTTGCAGTATTACAAGCAGGCCTGTGAACTTGGCGGTAACTATGGTTGCTATAATGTGAAGTATGCTTATCAGTATGGCGACGGAGTGGCGAAAGATAGCGCTCAGGTCAATAAGTATGCTAAAAAAATGAATCTGGATAATTTATTGATTGAGCAAGACTATATCGATAAGTTTTCGCAAGAAATTTACGCGGCAAAAGCATTGGCCGATACGGATAAATCGCAGCGGCCAGAATTTATTAATGCACTATTTAATCTCCTAAATAATAGGCCAGAGAGCGATGCGCTTTTTTTTAGTCGTATCGGATTTAATCAGGAAAAAACGTTCCGCCTTGCTACGCTATGGGTACAGGACGGCGATCCACAAATGGATTATCAACTGGGGTTACTCACCCTTAATGATTTCTCTGGTCATTATGTGGATGAGCCTTATAAGGCCAGGCCAGCCTCGTTGAAATGGTTTCGCGCCGCCGCGGAAAAAGGCGTCGTTGAGGCCCAATCTCTCTTGGGGGGTATTTATTCGGGGGGAGAGGGCGATGAGTGGGGGATTAAGCCAGACATTCAGGAAGCACAAAAATGGTATGGGCAGGCGGCTGAACAGGGTGACAGCGATGCACAGATTGCGCTAGGTAAAATCTATTATTCTGGCGCAACAGGGCGCACTGATTACGCTAAAGCGCTGGCATTATTTACGCAGGTTGAAAATGATGGTACTAATTCTCGCTCAACGATGCCGTTGAGTTGGATGTATTATAACGGTTTAGGTACTGCACCTGATTGTGATAAAGCCTGGTCGTATTACAAGAAAGCATCTCGATATGTAGGTAAGAAAGTTGAGGAAAAAATATTTTTGAGTAAATGCGCAACGGATATTCAGAGTCGAAAAAACAACGCGGATGCTTTACCCAAAGTAACCCTAAAAAAAGAGAGTATTTTCTCTCGCGGGATAACGGCTAAACCGAAAGAATGCGCACTAATTTTTCAGATTGGCACAGATAAAATCCGTAACATGGCGAATTTGCATATTACGCTTGAGCTGAAAAATGATGATGGAGTGGCAACTGAGGAAACGTTAATGATTCCGCCATTCGGTTTGAATACTCTGGGGATAGATATGCAAAATCATGATGTTGATCCTCTCGTTACCTCATACGATCTCCCACTGTATACGCAAGATTTTTGTCACGGGATCGGCGATATCCATTTTACGCTGAAATCCGCTACGGCAACGATTAACGATAAGAATGTTGATTTGCTGAAAGCTGACAGTGTGCGCTTTTTAGATAAAAAATAAGGGAATGAAAAATGATAAAACGGAAATGGAATCTTTTGCTTCTGCTTGGGCTTTCTTTCGCATCGGTATGCCAGGCAGGTGATGATATTGACGCGTTGTATAGCCGTATTGCGCAGAAAGATATTCAGGCGCTAAATGAGCTAAAAGCGTTAGCCAAAGATAATAACGCTCAAGCGCTGGCGGAGTTGGGGTTTATTTATGAGTACGGCGTTGCTGTGCCGAAAGATACGATACAGGCTATCAAGTATTATGAGCAGGCTTGTCATGTTGAAGAACCCTATGGCTGCTACAACGCTCGTTATTTTTATCTGCATGGCCTGGGGGTGATGCAGGATGACGTTTTGGCAAAAGAGCTTGCGGATAAAACCAGTAAAGCAGACATCGATACTGATGCGCAGACGGTGACGCGCCTGATAGCCGACGAAATAGATACGGCAAAGCAAGCCGCGGAAAGCGATATTACTCAGCGTTCCCGGTTTATTGAAACATTACGCCAGTATGCCGGCGGCGGGAGCGCGATGGCCGCGCGCATCACGCGCCTGGGTTATTCAAAGGCGGATATCCTGCACCTTGCGGAGCTGTGGGCGCAGGAGAGAGACCCTGAACTTAACTTTATCGTTGGTAGCCTCTATGACTCTGGTTTTGTTGAGGTCGACGATAAAGAGGCGCGTTCGTTGCAATGGTTCCGCAAGGCTGCTGAATTGGGCCAGGCTGATGCGCAGAATATACTCGGTTACTTCTACTTGAATGGAAAACGAGGGATTAAGCGCGATCTGCAGAAGGGGGTGCAGTGGTACGAGTTGGCGGCTGCGCAGGGTAATGCCGATGCGCTCATAAATCTTGGTGAGATCTATTACTCCGGGACGCAGGTTCCGCTTGATTACGCTCGGGCGTTTGAATTCTTTGATCGGGCGGCGAAGATGGGCAAGTCTCGCGCTTTAAACTATCTTGCCTGGATGTATACCAACGGTCAGTTTGTCGACACGGATTGCCGGAAGGCAGCGGAGTTGTTTGCTCAGGGGCGAACAAGTTTTGCAGACGATCCCCATTTTCAGGTGACCTGCGAAAAAGACCGACAGGCCCGCGCTGAGGCTGTGGCAATGCGTGAAAAGAATTTGCCGAAGTTAACCTTCAATCGTGATCGTGTTTTCGGTGCGAGCCAGGGCAGCGGCTATGCATGCGAGCTGGAGTTTGTCGTCAAAACGGACAGAATCAGCAGTATAGAGAATTTACGCGTCTCACTGGCGCTGAAAAATAAGGCCGGGGCGATGTCACAGCAGGTTATCGCATTTGAGCCTTTTGGGCTAAATACGCAGAACCGCAATTTACAAGGGTATAAGTCTGATACGCTCCGTGAATCGACATTACAACCTGTCTATCAGCCGGAATTTTGCGATGTTGATAGCTATAGCGTGACTGCTGTGACGGGAATGGTTAACGGTAAAGAGATGGATATGCTTAAGGCAGGGGTTTTTCTGTAACTGCGAGCGAAAATAATGGCGTATCAAGCGATACGCCATCAAAAGTCTTACCAGACGTAAGTCAGCAGATTCTGCGAATTCGGCACCATAAAATCAACGGACATCATGATACTCAGCGCGGTAATCGCAATGATAGAGAAGCCGAACAGCTTGCGCGCCCAGACCTTATCATCTTCCACTTTGTAACCGCGTAGCGCCATGCCGAGCCACCAAACGCTGACCGCCGCGGCGACCACCAGGTATTTGTAACCGGCATAACCGCCCAACGTGAGCATTAGCGTTGCAACGGCAAACGCAATGATATACAGCGTGATGTGGTTTTTAGCGACTGAGATTCCTTTTACCACCGGCAGAACCGGGATATTGGCCGCCTGATAGTCCTTAAAGCGGAAAATGGCGATGGCGTAAGAGTGCGGCATCTGCCAGAGGCTGAAAATAGCCAACAGGATCGCCGCGCCGCTGTCAAAGTCGCCCGTTACGGCGCAGTAGCCAATCACCGGCGGCGCTGCGCCGGAGAGAGAACCAATCAGCGTTCCGTAAACGGAGTGACGCTTCATGTACAAGCTGTACACGCCAACGTAGACCACGAAGCCCATCACCCCCAGCCAGCAGGCCAGAGGATTAGCGCCAAACCACAGCAGCATAAAGCCAGCAATACCCAGCAGGGTGGCGTATACCAGCGAGACGCCAGGAGAAATCAGGCCTTTGACCAGCACCCGATTCTTGGTCCTTTCCATCTTCCTGTCGATATCCCTGTCGATGTAGTTGTTAAATACACAACCCGACGCCACAACCAGTGACACCCCGACCAGCGTATAGATGAACAGGGGATAGTCAATGCTGCCCTTTGAGGCCAGCAGAAATCCCCCGATCACCGAGATCAGGTTGCCAAAGATGATGCCTGGTTTCGTTACTTGCAGGTATTGCTTAAACATCATACTCGCCGCTCTTAGTGCATCATCATGTTGTAGTTGAGGTTCCACATAATCCAGATGGAGCCCACAACCAGGATGGCGATGATCAGCACGGTAAAGATGAAGGCCGTCATGTTCCAGCCTTCATCAGATTTGGTGTTCATGTGCAGGAAACACACCAGATGCACCAAAATCTGCACCACTGCCATTGCCAGGATAGATCCCAGAATAACGGCCGGAGAGGCAGCGCCGGTCATCACCATCCAGAATGGAATAACCGTCAGGATGACCGACAGGATAAAGCCGGTCATGTACGTTTTTACGCTGCCGTGGGATGCGCCGCCGCTCTCGGTAGAATGACTCATTACATCGCCCCCATCAGATAAACAACAGTGAATACGCAAATCCAAATCACATCCAGGAAGTGCCAGAACAGGCTCAGGCACATGATGCGGGTACGGTTAGTGCTGGTCAGACCGCGACGGGCAACTTGCACCATCAGCACCGCCATCCAGATCAAACCGGAAGTGACGTGCAGACCGTGCGTGCCGACCAGCGCGAAGAACGCAGACAGGAAGCCGCTGCGATCCGGGCCCATACCGTTAACAATCAGGTGATGGAATTCATAGAGTTCCATCCCGATAAATCCGGCACCGAACAAGAAGGTCAACGCCAGCCAGGAGATAACCTGGCTCTTGTTGTTCTTGTGCATGGCGATCGCCGCCATGCCGTAGGTAATGGAGCTAAATAACAGCAGGAAGGTTTCAACCAGAACGAACGGCAGTTCGAAAATGTCCTTACCTGTCGGGCCGCCAGCGGTGCCGTTCACCAGAACGGCATAGGTAGCAAACAGAATAGAGAACAGAATGCAGTCGCTCATCAGGTAGACCCAAAATCCGAAGATTTTGTTCTGGCCTGCGTCATGGTGCCCGTGTTCGTGCGCGTGGGCAGTCGCGTGCGTTAAAGTATCAGTTGCCATTTTTCAGCCCTGCCTTAGTAATCTCATCGAAATGCTGGTTTTCCAGTTTTTCGACTTCCGGGACCGGCACGTAGTAATCCACATCTTCATCAAAGCTTTTTACAATCCAGCTGATGATCATGCCTGCGAAACCCACTATCGCCAGCCACCAGATATGCCAGATCATGGCGAAGCCAAATACCGTCGCGAAGGCGGCGATAACAATACCGGCACCGCTATTTTTCGGCATATGAATCTCTTCATACTGTCCAGGCTGTTGGTACGCTTCGCCTTTTTCTTTCATTTCCCAGAAGGCGTCACGTTCGTGAACGTGCGGCACAACGGCAAAGTTATAGAACGGCGGCGGAGACGAGGTTGACCACTCCAGCGTACGGCCACCCCATGGGTCGCCGGTCAGATCGCGGTTCTGATCGCGGTCGCGAATAGAAACGAAGATCTGAATCAGTTGGCACAGGATACCCAGCGCAATCAGCGCGGCGCCGGCGGCGGCAACCATCAGCATCGTATGGAACTGCGGATCAATTTGCTGGCTGAGGCGACGGGTCATGCCCATGAAGCCCAGTACGTACAGCGGCATAAAGGCTACAAAGAAACCGATAATCCAGAACCAGAAGGCGCGTTTACCCCAGGTTTCGTTCAGCTTGAAGCCAAACGCCTTCGGCCACCAGTAGGTCATACCCGCGAAGCAGCCAAACACCACGCCGCCGATGATCACGTTATGGAAGTGCGCAATCAGGAACAGGCTGTTGTGCAGGACGAAGTCCGCGCCCGGTACCGCCAGCAGCACGCCGGTCATACCGCCGACCGAGAAGGTCACGATAAAGCCGATGGTCCACATCATTGCGGAATGGAAGACGATACGGCCCTGATACATGGTGAACAACCAGTTGAAGATCTTCACCCCGGTCGGGATGGCGATAATCATGGTGGTGATACCGAAGAAGGCGTTAACGTTCGCGCCTGCGCCCATCGTGAAGAAGTGGTGCAGCCAAACGATAAACGACAGTACGGTAATACAGACGGTCGCCCAAACCAGCGAGGTATAGCCGAACAGACGTTTACGCGAGAAGGTCGCTGCGATTTCGGAGAATACCCCGAAGACCGGCAGAATCAGAATGTACACTTCCGGATGGCCCCAGGCCCAAATCAGGTTGATGTACATCATCATGTTGCCGCCCATATCGTTGGTAAAGAAATGGGTGCCCAGATAGCGATCCAGGGTCAGCAACGCGACGGTAACCGTCAGAATCGGGAAAGAGGCGATGATCAGTACGTTGGCGCACAAAGAGGCCCAGGTAAAGACCGGCATCTTGAACATTGTCATACCCGGCGCACGCATCTTCAGGATCGTCACGAAGAAGTTGATACCGGTTAACGTCGTACCAATACCCGAGAGTTGCAACGCCCATATCCAGTAATCGACCCCGACGCTGGGACTGTACTCTATTCCCGATAGCGGCGGATAAGCCAGCCACCCTGTCTGCGCGAATTCACCCACGCCCAGCGAGAGGTTAACCAGGATAACGCCGACAACGGTGAACCAGAAGCTCAGGTTGTTCAGGAAAGGGAACGCAACGTCGCGCGCGCCGATCTGCAGCGGAACCACCAGGTTCATCAGACCGATAACGAAGGGCATCGCCACGAAGAAGATCATGATTACGCCGTGAGCGGTAAAGATCTGATCGTAGTGGTGCGGCGGTAGAAAACCCGCTTCGCCGGCGGAGGCAAGCGCCTGCTGGCTACGCATCATGATGGCATCGGCGAAACCACGTAACAGCATCACAATCGCGACGATGATATACATGATGCCGAGGCGTTTATGGTCAACCGACGTTAACCACTCTTTCCATAGGTAGGTCCACTTACCGAAGTAAGTAATCGCTGCCAGTATCGCCAGTCCCCCGACGATAATTGCAGCGATCGTTACCATGACGATAGGTTCATGGAACGGTACTGCATCCAGTGATAATTTTCCGAACATCTTATCTTCCTCAACCCTTGGAGTTGGCGGATTCCGCGTGGCTCATGTCCATACCTTCCATTCCTTCATGCGAGCTGTGCTCACCTTCAGGTTGGGTCATGTCCATGCTCTTACCGTGGTCCATGAATTTGTTAATAACGTCCTTGAACAAATCTGGTTTCACGCTGGAGAAATATTCCACCTTGTTGTACTCGCTTGGCATAGCCACTTTCTCGAACGCCGCCATATCATTCATGGTGTTCGGAGACTGCTTCGCTTTTGCGACCCATTGGTCGAATTCTGCGCGGTCTTTGGTGGCGATAGCTTTAAACTTCATACCAGAGAAGCCCGGGCCGCTATAGCTGGCGGAGATGCCATCGTAGGTTCCGGGTTCGTTGGCGATCAGATGCAAACGTGTTTGCATACCGGCCATGGCATAAATCTGGCTACCCAGACGCGGGATAAAGAAGGAGTTCATCACGGAGTTGGAGGTCACTTTGAAATAAACCGGCGTGTTCGCCGGGAAGGCGATCTCGTTGACGGTGGCGATACCCTGCTCCGGATAGATGAAGAACCATTTCCAGTCCATGGAAACCACTTCGATGGTGATCGGTTTTTCGTCATGCGCCAGCGGCTTGCTTGGTTCAAGCGCGTGCGTGGTTTTCCAGGTCAGTACGGCAAGGAAAATGATGATCAAGATAGGCACCGTCCAGACCACAGCTTCCACTTTATTGGAGTGTGACCAGTTCGGGCTATACTTCGCATCCTTATTACTCGCGCGATACTTCCAGGCGAAACCAACAGCCATCAAGATGGCGGGAATAACGACGATCAACATCAGGCCAAATGCCGTCAGTATCAGCGAACGTTGCTCCAGTCCAATCTGTCCTTTGGGATCCAGCAGCGCAGAATTACAGCCACTGAGTAATGCAGTGCCTGCAATTAATGACAACCATCCCAAACTTTTATTGTATTTCCTGAGTCTCATTTAACGACCTCAATTCCACGGGACCTGGTGGCGTTTAAAGTGTAGGGGCATTTTACGGTAAGGTTGCATTACTGTAAACATGATTGGTTCTGTGTTACCAAGTTCTGCCGCGCATGTCACATATGTTGCCAAGTATGTCGAAATAACTTTAAGACACTGTTGAAACTTTGCGTTATAACGGATGAGGTCTGTAAGTGGGATGTTGAGGGATAATTGGTATAACCAATGTAAAAATAAAACAATTACTTAACAATTTATTATCAATGAAAGGACAATCAACGGCAGAAATTTAAATTTAATCGGCTGAATCGTGTAAAGAAAATAGGTAGCGTAGAAATTACCAATAATTTCCAAAATTCTGTTGCGCACAAAAAGACAAATATATTTTTTATCAATTGATGGTTATTTAGCCGTTATAATTCCGGGTCGTTATTACAACGGCAAATAATGTTTTAGAGCAGGCGTGTTTTTCGTAGCGCCAGGTAATCCAGTAACCCGCCAAAGACAATGCCGCACACGGCAACCGCTACCGCAGTCTCAAGCAATCCGGACAGGAATGAGAAGTTAGTGTAATCCAACGCGTTCATGGTCAGCAGGAGTACCCACACCGCCAGCAAAGCGACGCCCGCGAGCAGGATTGAAAGCGCGAAATTGTAGGCGCCACGGTATTGCGTGCGGGGAATGAAACGCTCGCTCTGCCAGCTATATTCCAGCGTTTGCCGACAGACCAGCAACAGTAACAGCCCGGGAACGGCGGCGACAACTGAGAAGAGGTAGAATGTCGGCCAGCCGTGCGCTTCAACGAACCAGCCCGCTACGGGACCAACATAAACGCGGCCTACTGCGGAGAGGGCCGACAGTAGGGCAAACTGTGTTGCGGAAAACGACTTATTACATAGCGTCATTAATAAGGCGACAAAGGCGGCAGTACCCATCCCGCCGCACAGATTTTCGAAAAAGACCGCCGCGCCCATGCTGAACATGTTTTTATCGGTAATGGAGAGCAACCAGTAACCGGCGTTGGACGCGCCTTGCAAAATGCCGAAAATCAGCAGCGCGCGAAACAGCGAAAGACGCTGCATTAATATGCCGCCGTATAACGCGCCGACGATCGTCGCCAGCAGGCCCAGCGTTTTATTGACCACGCCGACTTCGCCGGCGTCAAAGCCGACGCCGCGAATCAAAAAGGTGGTGGTCAGGCTCATGGCGAAGGCGTCACCCAGTTTATAAAGCACAATGAGCAGTAAAATCAGCCAGGCGTTATTACGGCCAAAGAAATCGCGTAGCGGCGCGACGACGGCCTGTTCCAGCGATTTCGGGGACGGGATAGTATCGGTCGGTTCCGGCGCCAGTAAGGTGGCGATAATGCAGGGGATCAGCAATGCCGCCATCAGCCAGTACATGCCCTGCCAGCCGAGCCAGCGATCGGCCAGCCATAGCGCCAGTCCGCCGGAAACCAGCATCCCCAACCGGTAGCCAAGCACGCTGATTGCCGCGCCAGCGCCGCGTTCTTCTGCGGGTAAAACATCGGTTTTCCAGGCGTCGAACACGATATCCTGCGAGGCGGAGCAAAAAGCAATCACCACCGCCAGCGCCGCCATCCAGCGTAGCTGCGTGCCGGGTTCAAGAAAGCCCATCGCCGCAATCGCCGCCAGTAACAACAGTTGGGTGGCGAGTAACCAACCGCGACGACGACCTAAAAAAGGCGGCGTGTAGCGGTCCATCAGCGGGGACCAGAGAAACTTAAACACATAGGCCTGACCAACCAGCGAGAAGAAGCCAATCGTTTTAAGATCGATATTCTCGACGGTCATCCACGCCTGTAGCGTACCGGAAGTGAGCGCCAGCGGGAGGCCGGAGGCAAAACCCAATATCAGCAGAATGGCTGAACGCGGTTGCTGGAAAATACGTAAATATTGACTTGACATAGGCATCTACAGACCCGGCTTCTGCCGGGTCTTGTTGTTGCTATTAACGGGCGTTTTGCTTGATAAAATCGTGAATACTGGTGTCCTGAGACATATCAGCAATGGTATCGGTCAGAACGCTGTTTACCGCGTCGGCAATATTCTGGTTAGAGGCCTGGAACGCCCCTTCAATAGAGTAGTTGGCGCGATAGTTTTTGGTCATCTTGCTGCCATTTGCCGCGGTCGCAATAATCGCGATATCCGCTTTGGTCGCGATGTTGTAGCGCACGCTGCCCTGGGAAACATCAGCATACAGTTGGTTAACAATAATCTGCAGATTAACCGCGCCGTTAGGCCCGATCATATAGCCCCGCGCCGTCATCTGTTTTTCCAGGACTTCTTGTAACAGGAAGCGTAAATCGCGGGAGGCGGTTAACGTTACCAGCTGGTTGTTACGCGTGACTTTCGCTAACGCCTGATCCTGGCGCTGGTCCGCGCCGGTAATGCTAACGGTGACGCCCATCAGGCTCGGGTCCTGCTGTGGCAAGGTGATCTTCGGCGCGACGTCAATGGTCGTCGGCGGTGTGGCGCATCCTGCCAGCATAAACAGAGCGACTAACGGAAAGAGAAGTTTTTTTAACATATTCAGGCTCTCAATGACGCTTAAAACGTGATAGGTAAAAATTCCCGCCATCATAACACCGCTAACGGCGAGGGGAAGTGGTCAACGCAGGTAAATTCGTCGTAATGTCCGATTTGGTATTGATAACGGCGCGAGCGGGGATTTTGAGCGCTAAAAGAATGATTAAGGCAGTAAACTTCATACGTTTGACTGAAATAATCAGACGAAAGCTAAATTTTTGTTGTCATGCTGTAATGGAAACGGTAAAAGCGGCTAGTATTTAAAGGGATGGGTGACATCACAGCGTTGTCGGAGGAGATTTTCATGATGATACGTGAGCAAATAGAAGAAAAATTAAGGACAGCGTTCGACCCCGTGTTTCTCGAAGTTGTGGATGAAAGCTATCGTCACAATGTTCCTGCAGGATCGGAAAGCCATTTTAAGGTCGTGCTGGTGAGCGATCGCTTTACAGGCGAACGTTTTCTTAATCGTCATCGGATGATTTACGGTACGTTAACGGCGGAACTCTCCACAACCGTACATGCGCTGGCACTGCATACTTATACCCTCAAAGAGTGGGAAGGGTTGCAGGATACTATCTTCGCGTCGCCTCCTTGTCGCGGCGCGGGAAGCATCGCGTAGCAAAACGGATTTGCAACTACCTCCGCTTTTCCAGTATGTTGCTACAGAATTATGTGAAAACGGCCTGCGGGCCGTTTTGTTTTGTCTGAATTTTGAGCGTGTCGTACAGTATTCAGACAAAAATTAGCCGAGAATTGTGAAAACCGCCGCAGCATCGCACAATCACCGTTCTCGACTCACAAAAGTGATGCCGCTATAATGCGCCGTCTTATATATGAACGTCTTCGGGATGATTCTGACGACAGGGAATGTGATTGATTATGAGAACATCCCGGTTCCGCGAAGCAAATAGCACGTGCTTGCGGAGTAGAGTTGACCGAGCACTGTGATTTTTTGAGGTAACAAGATGCAAGTTTCAGTTGAAACCACTCAGGGCCTTGGCCGCCGTGTAACGATTACAATCGCTGCTGACAGCATCGAGACCGCTGTAAAAAGCGAGCTGGTCAACGTAGCGAAAAAAGTACGTATTGACGGCTTCCGTAAAGGCAAAGTACCGATGAATATCGTCGCTCAGCGTTATGGCGCTTCTGTTCGCCAGGACGTGCTGGGCGATCTGATGAGCCGCAACTTCGTTGACGCGATCATCAAAGAAAAAATTAACCCGGCAGGCGCGCCGAACTATGTTCCGGGCGAATACAAAGTGGGTGAAGACTTCACTTACTCCGTCGAGTTTGAAGTCTATCCGGAAGTTGAGCTGACCGGCCTCGAGTCCATCGAAGTTGAAAAACCGGTTGTTGAAGTCACCGACGCTGACGTTGATGTGATGCTGGACACCCTGCGTAAGCAGCAGGCGACTTGGAAAGAAAAAGACGGCGCTGCTGATGCGGAAGACCGCGTGACCATCGACTTCACCGGCTCTGTAGACGGCGAAGAGTTCGAAGGCGGCAAAGCGACCGATTTCGTTCTGGCGATGGGCCAGGGTCGTATGATTCCGGGCTTTGAAGACGGCGTTAAAGGCCACAAAGCTGGCGAAGAGTTCACTATCGATGTGACCTTCCCGGAAGAGTACCACGCTGAAAACCTGAAAGGTAAAGCGGCTAAGTTCGTTATCAACCTGAAGAAAGTTGAAGAACGCGAACTGCCGGAACTGACCGAAGAATTCATCAAACGTTTCGGCGTTGAAGATGGTTCCGTAGCCGGTCTGCGCGCTGAAGTACGTAAAAACATGGAACGCGAGCTGAAAGGCGCGGTGCGTAACCGCGTTAAGTCTCAGGCGATCGAAGGTCTGGTAAAAGCTAACGACATCGACGTACCGTCTGCGCTGATCGACAGCGAAATCGACGTTCTGCGTCGTCAGGCTGCGCAGCGTTTTGGTGGTAACGAGAAACAGGATCTGGAGCTGCCGCGCGAACTGTTCGAAGAACAGGCTAAGCGTCGTGTAGTTGTCGGTCTGCTGCTCGGCGAAGTCATTCGTACCAACGAGCTGAAAGCGGACGAAGAACGCGTTAAAGGCCTGATCGAAGAGATGGCGTCTGCTTACGAAGATCCGAAAGAAGTGATTGAGTTCTACAGCAAAAATAAAGAGCTGATGGACAATATGCGTAACGTCGCTCTGGAAGAACAGGCTGTTGAAGCGGTTCTGGCAAAAGCGAAAGTGTCTGAAAAAGCCACTTCCTTCAATGAGCTGATGAACCAGCAGGCGTAATTTTTCGCGTTAAAAGCACGAAATTTGCACAAAAACCCGTCACCTTTCAGTGACGGGTTTTTTTTGTCACGCATTTTGCATGGTAAGGGTGCGAAAACCGCGTTTCAGTGTTAGCGTTAGAGCAAAAGATTGTTATGCTTGAATTATGGCGATGCCGTACCCATTACAGAGGGACTGGCTGATAATCCGTCCATCAGGTTACAATCAGTACAGCAGGTTTTTTCAATTTTTATCCAGGAGACGGAAATGTCATACAGCGGAGAACGAGATAATTTGGCCCCTCATATGGCGCTGGTGCCGATGGTCATTGAACAGACCTCACGCGGTGAGCGCTCTTTTGATATCTATTCTCGTCTACTTAAGGAACGCGTCATATTTCTGACCGGCCAGGTCGAAGACCATATGGCTAACCTGATCGTGGCGCAGATGCTGTTCCTGGAAGCGGAAAACCCGGAAAAAGATATCTATCTGTACATTAATTCTCCTGGCGGCGTAATTACTGCGGGGATGTCCATCTATGACACCATGCAGTTTATTAAGCCAGACGTCAGCACCATTTGTATGGGACAGGCGGCCTCTATGGGGGCGTTTCTGCTGACTGCCGGGGCGAAAGGCAAACGTTTCTGCTTGCCGAACTCTCGCGTCATGATCCACCAGCCGCTGGGCGGCTACCAGGGCCAGGCGACGGATATTGAAATTCACGCCCGCGAAATTTTGAAAGTAAAAGGGCGCATGAATGAACTTATGGCGCATCATACGGGTCAATCTCTTGAGCAGATTGAACGTGATACTGAGCGCGATCGCTTCCTCTCCGCGCCTGAAGCGGTAGAGTACGGTTTGGTTGACTCAATTTTGACCCATCGTAATTGATGCCCTGGACGCAAGTGTGCCGCTATACACTTCATCCTTCACGCTACCTCGGTGTTGGCTGTTAGCGCGCCTCCCGGTGACTTACTTATGTAAGCGCCTGCGGAGTCGCCGAGTTGCCGCCTTGATGTAGCTCGAATGATTTTGTGTATATACTAATGAAGGGCGGCACAACGCTGATTAGCGGCTTGCGCCTGAGAATGGCATTTGCGTCGTCGTGTGCGGCACAAAGAACAAAGAAGAGGTTTTGACTCATGACAGATAAACGCAAAGATGGCTCGGGCAAATTGTTGTACTGCTCTTTTTGCGGCAAAAGCCAGCATGAAGTGCGCAAGCTGATTGCCGGTCCATCCGTGTATATCTGCGACGAATGCGTCGATTTATGTAACGACATTATTCGCGAAGAAATTAAAGAAGTTGCTCCGCACCGTGAACGTAGTGCGCTGCCGACGCCGCATGAAATTCGTACTCACCTGGACGATTACGTTATCGGCCAGGAGCAGGCGAAAAAAGTGCTGGCGGTGGCGGTCTATAACCACTACAAGCGTCTGCGTAACGGCGATACCAGCAATGGCGTCGAGTTAGGCAAAAGCAACATTCTGCTGATTGGACCGACCGGTTCCGGTAAAACGCTGCTGGCGGAAACGCTGGCGCGCTTGCTGGATGTGCCGTTCACTATGGCGGATGCAACCACGCTGACCGAAGCGGGTTACGTGGGGGAAGACGTCGAGAATATCATTCAGAAACTGTTGCAGAAATGCGACTACGACGTGCAAAAAGCGCAGCGTGGGATTGTCTACATTGATGAAATCGATAAGATTTCGCGTAAATCAGACAATCCGTCCATTACCCGCGATGTTTCCGGCGAAGGCGTACAGCAGGCGTTGCTGAAACTGATCGAAGGCACTGTCGCCGCGGTTCCACCGCAGGGCGGTCGCAAACATCCGCAGCAGGAGTTCTTACAGGTAGATACCTCTAAGATTCTGTTTATCTGCGGCGGCGCGTTTGCCGGTCTGGATAAAGTGATCGCTAACCGTGTTGAAACCGGCTCCGGCATTGGTTTTGGCGCGACGGTGAAAGCGAAGTCCGACAAAGCCAGCGAAGGCGAGCTGTTGTCGCAGGTTGAACCGGAAGATTTGATCAAATTTGGTCTGATTCCTGAGTTTATCGGTCGTCTGCCAGTGGTAGCGACGCTGAACGAACTCAGCGAAGAAGCGCTGATTCAAATCCTGAAAGAGCCGAAAAACGCCCTGACCAAGCAGTATCAGGCGCTGTTTAACCTGGAAGGCGTCGATCTGGAATTCCGTGACGAAGCGCTGGACGCTATCGCCAGGAAAGCAATGGCGCGTAAAACCGGTGCCCGTGGTCTGCGTTCTATCGTCGAAGCGGCGCTGCTGGATACCATGTACGATTTGCCATCTATGGAAGACGTCGAAAAAGTGGTGATCGACGAGTCCGTTATTGCCGGTCAGAGTAAGCCGTTGCTGATTTACGGCAAACCGGAAGCGCAGGCTTCTGGCGAATAATTAAACATTCATACAATCAGTTAGCCAAAAAAGGGGGGATTTTATCTCCCCTTTCGTTTTTCCTGTAAACACGCCGTTGAATGTGTGGGAAACATCCCCATATACTGACGTACATGTTATAGGTGGTATGGAGCACAGCTATACTATCTGATTACCTGGCGGACACTAAACTAAGAGAGAGCTCTATGAATCCTGAGCGTTCTGAACGCATTGAAATCCCCGTATTGCCCTTGCGCGATGTGGTGGTTTATCCGCACATGGTCATACCCTTATTTGTAGGGCGGGAAAAATCTATCCGTTGTCTGGAAGCGGCTATGGACCATGATAAAAAAATCATGCTGGTCGCCCAGAAGGAAGCATCAACGGATGAGCCGGGTGTAAACGATCTTTTCACCGTCGGGACCGTGGCCTCTATTTTGCAGATGTTGAAACTGCCTGACGGCACCGTAAAAGTGCTGGTCGAGGGGTTACAGCGCGCGCGTATTTCCGCGCTGTCTGACAACGGCGAACATTTCTCCGCGAAGGCGGAGTACCTTGATTCGCCAGCCATTGATGAGCGAGAACAAGAAGTGCTGGTGCGTACCGCTATCAGCCAGTTCGAAGGCTACATCAAGCTGAACAAAAAAATTCCGCCGGAAGTGCTGACGTCACTCAATAGCATTGACGACCCTGCACGTCTGGCTGACACCATCGCCGCGCATATGCCGCTGAAACTGGCGGATAAACAGTCCGTACTGGAGATGTCCGACGTTAACGAACGTCTGGAATATCTGATGGCGATGATGGAATCTGAAATTGATCTGCTGCAGGTTGAGAAACGCATTCGCAACCGCGTGAAAAAGCAGATGGAGAAATCCCAGCGCGAGTACTATCTGAACGAGCAAATGAAAGCGATTCAGAAAGAGCTTGGCGAGATGGACGACGCGCCGGACGAAAACGAAGCGCTGAAGCGTAAGATCGACGCGGCGAAAATGCCGAAAGAGGCGAAAGAGAAAGCGGAAGCGGAACTGCAGAAGCTGAAAATGATGTCTCCGATGTCGGCGGAAGCGACCGTGGTGCGCGGCTACATCGACTGGATGGTGCAGGTGCCGTGGAATGCGCGTAGCAAGGTCAAAAAAGACCTGCGTCAGGCGCAGGAAATCCTCGATACTGACCATTATGGTCTGGAGCGCGTGAAAGACCGCATCCTTGAGTATCTCGCGGTTCAAAGCCGTGTAAATAAAATCAAGGGGCCGATCCTGTGTCTGGTGGGGCCGCCGGGGGTAGGTAAAACCTCGTTGGGCCAGTCCATCGCTAAAGCAACAGGGCGTAAATACATCCGTATGGCGCTGGGCGGCGTGCGTGATGAAGCGGAAATCCGCGGTCATCGCCGGACTTACATTGGCTCTATGCCGGGTAAACTGATCCAAAAAATGGCCAAAGTGGGGGTTAAAAACCCACTGTTCCTGCTCGATGAGATCGACAAAATGTCTTCTGACATGCGCGGCGATCCGGCTTCCGCACTGCTGGAAGTGCTGGATCCGGAGCAGAACGTGGCGTTCAGCGATCATTACCTGGAAGTGGATTACGATCTCAGCGATGTGATGTTTGTCGCCACTTCCAACTCCATGAACATTCCGGCGCCGCTGCTGGATCGTATGGAAGTGATCCGTCTGTCCGGTTATACCGAAGACGAGAAGCTGAATATTGCTAAACGTCACCTGCTGCCGAAGCAGATCGAGCGTAACGCGCTGAAGAAAGGCGAACTGACGGTCGACGATAGCGCGATTATCGGTATTATCCGCTATTACACGCGTGAAGCGGGCGTGCGTAGTCTGGAGCGTGAAATCTCCAAACTGTGCCGCAAAGCGGTTAAACAACTGTTGCTCGATAAGTCGTTAAAACATATCGAAATTAACGGCGATAATCTGCACGACTACCTCGGTGTGCAGCGCTTTGATTATGGCCGCGCGGATAGCGAAAACCGCGTAGGTCAGGTGACGGGCCTGGCGTGGACGGAAGTGGGCGGCGATCTGTTGACCATCGAAACCGCCTGCGTACCGGGCAAAGGCAAGTTGACCTACACCGGCTCGCTCGGTGAAGTGATGCAGGAATCCATTCAGGCGGCGCTGACCGTGGTGCGCGCGCGCGCGGAAAAACTGGGTATTAATCCGGACTTTTACGAAAAACGCGATATCCACGTTCACGTGCCGGAAGGCGCAACGCCGAAAGACGGTCCAAGCGCCGGTATCGCGATGTGTACCGCGCTGGTTTCCTGCCTGACCGGTAATCCGGTGCGCGCAGATGTGGCAATGACCGGCGAGATCACGCTGCGTGGTCAGGTGTTGCCGATCGGCGGCCTGAAAGAAAAACTGTTGGCGGCGCATCGCGGCGGGATTAAAACGGTCTTAATTCCATTCGAAAATAAACGTGACCTGGAGGAAATTCCGGACAACGTGATTGCCGATCTGGATATTCACCCGGTTAAGCGTATTGAGGAAGTTCTGACGCTTGCTCTGCAAAACGAACCGTCTGGAATGCAGGTTGTAACCGCAAAATAGTGACCTCGCGCAAATAGCGCTAATAAAAACAGGGCTGGCAGGCTATTTCGGACTTGCCAGCCTTTTTTTGTATAGCTAATTTAGATGGTTGATTGGGTCTGCCACCATTAACGGGTGTTGTAAGGGCGTGGCAGGCCTGATATAACTGCTGCGCGGTCGTACTTCGAAGGATTCAGGTGCGATATAAATTATAAAGAGGAAGAGAAGAGTGAATAAATCTCAACTGATCGAAAAAATTGCTGCAGGGGCTGATATCTCTAAGGCTGCGGCTGGACGTGCGTTAGATGCGATTATTGCTTCTGTTACCGAATCTCTGAAAGAAGGGGATGACGTTGCACTGGTAGGCTTTGGTACTTTTGCTGTTAAAGAGCGTGCTGCCCGTACTGGTCGCAACCCGCAAACAGGTAAAGAGATCACCATCGCCGCTGCCAAAGTGCCGAGTTTCCGTGCAGGTAAAGCGCTGAAAGACGCGGTAAACTAAGCGTGATCCCCTCGGGGGATGTGACAAAGTACAAGGGCGCATCAACTGATGTGCCTTTTTTATTGGCGATTCGGGACTTTCTGTGCGTTGCGGGCTGACAATTGCCCTCGTTTCTTGTCACAATAGGCTTTTGTGCGCCGCGTTCAGAAAATGCGATGCGCGTGAAGTCTCTATACGCAAATCATTCAGGTTGCGTCGACGCGGCGACTGAGCGAATCACTCGGTAGCCAGCGGAGAAGCCGCCTGAAAGATAAAGTGTAAAGTCACCTACAGCGGAGTGTGGTTACACCATGATGGACAGCTTACGCACGGCTGCAAACAGTCTCGTGCTCAAGATTATTTTCGTTATCATTATCGTGTCGTTCATTTTGACCGGCGTTAGTGGTTACCTGATTGGCGGAAGCAATAACTACGCCGCAAAAGTGAATGGCCAGGAAATCAGCCGGGCACAGTTTGAGAATGCGTTTAATAACGAACGTAACCGTATGCAGCAGCAGTTGGGCGACAGGTATTCTGAACTGGCGGCCAACGAAGGTTATATGAAAAGCCTGCGCCAGCAGGTGCTGAATCGTCTGATAGATGAAGCGCTGTTGGATCAATATTCCCGCGAACTGAAACTGGGCATCAGCGATGAGCAGGTAAAGCAGGCGATTTTCGCCACTCCCGCTTTTCAGGTGGACGGTAAGTTTGACAACAACCGCTATAACGCGATTGTGAATCAGATGGGAATGACCGCCGATCAGTACGCTCAGGCGCTGCGTAACCAGCTTACCACTCAGCAACTGATCAACGGCGTGGCCGGTACTGATTTTATGCTGAAAGGGGAAACCGACGAACTGGCGGCATTAGTCTCTCAACAGCGCGTGGTGCGTGAAGCCGTTATTGATGTCAACGCGCTGGCGGCGAAGCAGCAGGTAACCGATCAGGAAGTGTCCAGCTACTACGATCAGAATAAAGTCCGCTTTATGACGCCGGAACAGTTCCGCGTAAGCTATATCAAGCTGGATGCCGCGACGATGCAGGCACCGGTCAGCGATGCGGATATTCAGGCCTATTATGACCAGCATGTAGATCAGTTTACTCAGCCGGAGCGTATTCGTTACAGCATTATCCAGACCAAAACGGAAGATGATGCGAAAGCGGTACTGGATGCGCTGAACAAGGGCGAAGATTTCGCCACGCTGGCGAAAGAGAAATCTACTGATATCATCTCTGCGCGTAATGGCGGCGATATGGGCTGGCTGGAAGAGTCTGCCACGGTGCCGGAACTGAAAAACGCCGGATTAAAAGAAAAAGGCCAGATATCTGGCGTGATTAAGTCGTCTGTCGGTTTTCTGGTGGCGCGTCTGGATGATATTCAGCCTGCCAAAGTGAAACCGTTAAGCGAGGTTCGCGACGACATTGCCGCGAAAGTGAAACAAGAAAAAGCGCTGGATGCTTACTATGCGTTGCAGCAGAAGGTGAGCGATGCGGCAAGCAACGACAATGAGTCGTTAGCAGGCGCTGAACAGGTCGCTGGCGTAAAAGCGGTTGAAACCGGCTGGTTTAGCCGTGACACCTTACCGGAAGAGCTGAACTTCAAACCGGTAGCCGATGCTATCTTTAATGGCGGTCTGGTGGGCGAAAACGGTACGCCGGGGCCGAATTCAGACATTATCACCGTGGATGGCGACCGGGCTTTTGTCGTGCGCGTGAGCGAACATAAACCTGAAGCCGTGAAGCCGTTGGCAGAAGTGAAAGAACAGGTCACTGCCCTGGTGAAGCATAACAAAGCGGAACAACAGGCGAAGCTGGATGCGGAAAAACTGCTGGTCGAGCTGAAAGCGGGCAAAGGCGCGGAAGCGATGAAAGCGGCGGGTCTGAGTTTTGGCGAGCCTAAAACGTTAAGTCGTACCAGTCAGGATCCGGTGAGTCAGGCGGCCTTTGCGTTAAGCCTTCCGACGAAAGATAAGCCAGTTTATGGCGTGGCGAACGATATGCAGGGTAACGTCGTTCTGCTGGCGTTTGACGAGGTGAAAGCGGGCGCCATGCCGGAAGCGCAGAAAAAAGCGATGGTGCAGGGCATCACGCAGAACAATGCGCAAATTGTCTTTGAGGCGCTGATGAGCAATCTGCGTAAAGAGGCGAAAATCAAAATCGGCGACGCTCTGGAACAGCAGTAATCGTCGAGGCGCTTCGCAAAAAATTGCAAAACGTTGTATCCCACAAAGGCCGCTTTCGCGGCCTTTTCCATTTCTGAGAATTGCCGTTTGTTCGTTTTTCTCCGTCCCGCTATCGTGGCTGCACTGTTAACAAACAAGGAGAAAACAGTATGAAACACGGAATTAAAGCACTGCTTATTACGCTTTCTTTAACCTGCGCGGGCATGGCCCATAGCGCGCTGGCGGCGACGCCTGTCGCAAAAAATGCAGCGGTGGAAACAAAAGCGGATACGCCTTCTTCATCCTCCGCCAAAGCGGAATTACCTGCTAAAGCCAGCGATGATGAAGGTACCAGGGTGAGCATTAATACCGCGTCTGCGGAGGATCTGGCGCGGGTGATGAACGGCGTTGGGCTGAAAAAAGCGCAGGCTATTGTGAGCTATCGGGAGGAGTATGGTCCTTTTAAAACGGTGGATGATTTAAAGCAGGTGCCGGGAATGGGAAGCGCGCTGGTGGAGCGTAATCTGGCAGTTTTAACATTGTAATCACTTGCACAGTGGCAAAAATTTGCCAGACTGTAGAGGTCATACCAGTTATGACCTCTGTACTTGTCGTTTACTTATAACAACAACGTAAGGTTATTGCGCTATGCAAACACAAATCAAAGTTCGTGGATATCATCTTGATGTTTATCAACATGTTAATAATGCCCGCTATCTGGAGTTTCTGGAAGAGGCCCGTTGGGATGGGCTGGAAAACAGCGACAGCTTTCAGTGGATGACGGCCCGCAATATTGCCTTTGTGGTGGTAAACATCAATATAAATTACCGTCGTCCGGCGGTATTGAGCGATCTACTGACCGTGACCAGCCAGGTACAACAGCTTAACGGTAAAAGCGGCGTATTAAGCCAGACGATTACGCTGGAGCCAGAAGGGCAGGTGGTGGCCGATGCGCTCATCACGTTTGTTTGTATTGATTTAAAAACGCAAAAAGCGCTGCCGCTGGAAGGCGAATTGCGTGAAAAGCTGGAACAGATGGTGCAATAACGCCTCGCTGTCTGATGGCGTTGAACTTGTCCGGCCTGGCGATATTGACCATGGTGCATATCGCCAGGCCGGATAAGGTGCATGCGCCGCCATCCGGCAAAACAATCACCTTAACCCGGTTTTTTGCTTCATTGCAGTCATCACCGCCGCTTTATTCGACAGATAATGATTCAGGCCGTTAGCGCGCAGATTACAGGCCGCGCAATGACCACAGCCATCGCCTTTAATGCCGTTATAGCAGGTCAGCGTCTCTTCGCGAACCAAATCCAGTTGGCCCCAATAATCGGCCAGCGCCCAGGTTTCAGCTTTATCAATCCACATTAAGGGCGTTTCGAAACGGATATCTTTCGCCATGCCCAGATTCACCGCGTGATTCAGCGCTTTGACGAACTCATCGCGACAGTCTGG
Source organism: Salmonella sp. SAL03688 (assembly GCF_046551895.1). Classification (NCBI taxonomy): domain Bacteria; kingdom Pseudomonadati; phylum Pseudomonadota; class Gammaproteobacteria; order Enterobacterales; family Enterobacteriaceae; genus Salmonella; species Salmonella sp. SAL03688. The sequence goes on along the minus strand of NZ_JBGDVI010000007.1, from coordinate 3,214 downwards.
ATAGCCGGAAAAATCGGTCTCGCAAACGCCGGTGATCACCGCTTCGGCTTTGACCTGATAAGCGTAAATCGCCGCCAGCGTCAGAAAGAGAATATTGCGTCCCGGTACGAAAGTATTGGGTATACCGTCAGCGTTCGGTTCATAGTCCGGCACCGGAATGCTATCCCGCGTCAGGCTGCTGACCGCCAGTTCGTTCAGCAAAGTGACATCCAGCACTTTATGCGCGCGTGCGCCAAGTTTTAACGCCAGTGCGCGCGCGACATCAATCTCTGCGCGGTGGCGCTGACCATAATCAAACGTGACACAATGCACTTCATCATACTGATGCCGCGCTTGCGCCAGACAAGTGGTGGAGTCCTGACCTCCACTAAATACAACAACGGCGCGTTTCATAGTTATCCTGATCAATGACGAAAGCCAATATGGTAACGCGTACGGATAATCCCGACCAGCTTCTTCACGGCGAAGGCGGCGGAAGCCAGGCTTCGCTAAATTCAAACCAGCCGCGAGGGGTCAGTCGAACGCCGTTAACGCCCGGTGGGGCGCTGATGCGATAGTGATAATTAAACAGCGGCGTAAGTGTGGCGTCATCCATCAGGTTGGCAAAAACTTGTTGTAGCGCGGCGCGGCGATCTTTTTCATTGGGCTGAATTTGCAGAGCGTCAAGCGTAGCCTGCAGATGGGAAAACGCAGGCGCGTCCAGGACATGCGGCCAGATCTGATCGCAACGTAGCCACTGCTCCAGCGTATATTCCGGCGCTTCGCCGATCAGCCTGTCGCCCATCATCAGATCCGCTTGCGCCAACGCAGGGCAGTTATCCCAGTTTTTGGCATTATGAAAAATCAACGTTAACTCACAGCCGAGCGTCGCCAGGTAATGTCGAAGCTGTTCCGCCATCGTATGCAGCTCTACGGGAAGGTGATACGCCAGGGTAAGTTTTTTCGGCAATGGGGTTTCATCAACGTCCTGCCATTGCGGGATTGTCCAGCCGGGTAGCAGCCCCTGACTTGGCATAATCAAGTTCTCATCTACCGGCAAGGTTTTCAGCAGCGAAGTATGATGGATAATATGTATCAGACGCCGCGCCTGCTGTACGTTGAGCCGTGAGCCCTTTTTGAGGGTTAAATAACAAAAGCCAAGACTGATACCACTACTTACCTGACTCAGCGTCGCCAGCTCTTCCGGTTTGCCGATGGCAATCTGCACCGGATGGCGGCAACTGGTGCCCAGATCCTGGGCAAACAGTTGCGGGGTGATCCAGAATTCAATCGCTTTCAGCAGCGGATGGCTGAGGTGATAATGGTCATGACTTTCCAGACGCACCAGTTCCGGCGTGAACAACGCCAGGCGAAAAGGACCGGTGCCGATAAGCGGCAGGTCAGGATGCGCCAGACCGCTACAATAGCTCGCCAGACGATGCGCCAGCCAGTAATCAGGTCGGTGAAGGAGAAAGGTCAGGCACTGAGGATGCGTTACTTCGATCCGTGCGACGCTAATAAACAATTTGCTTAGCGCCGGTAGGGTAAGCAGCCTTTCCAGGCGTTCGTGTAGCTGCGCGGTATCCACCGCATCGCCATTATGCCAGTGCAGCGTGGAGCGAATATAAAAATCCCAGCGTAAACCGTCGGCGGAAACCTCCCAGTGATGCGCCAAATCCCCGCAAGGATATTGGCTATCGCGGTCGAAGCGCGTTAACCCGGAAAAAACTTGCCCTGCGAGATGCTGTTCCGCGCGGCCTGGCAGGAAACCCGGCTGCAGCGGATCAAGCGGACGATAGTAGGGAATACGCAATGTCGGCGTATCGTTTTGCCATTGGCCGCCCATAAAAGGCTGGAGCATCGCCCGTAACTCGCCCGGCGCCAGCTGCGCCAGTTCCAGTACGTTGAGCTGCTGCCCTTTTTCCAGCGCCTGTTCCATCATGGCGGTGCGGAGCGATTCCGGCGTGACCAGAAACTGGAGCCGTCCACGTTTCCCGCGCCCGGACTGCGCCTCCCATCTTAGCCAACCTGCCTGCTGGGCCTGACGCAGCAGCGTTCGCAGATGGCGCTCGCTACAAAAACAGCGTTCGGCCAGTTCGCTAACGGTGACATGTTGCGTTTCCCCGGCGGAAGGCTGCCAGAGGCGTTGATATTGATTAAGTCGATTCAGTAGCCTCATAGAAACCCGGAACACTTCCTTTTATCTGTTCACTATTACTTCCGTATATCTCAGGTAATACTGAACAACAAGTTAACCGCGTCACAGTGTGGAGAAAGAGATGGCCCGTCTGGCAGCATTTGATATGGATGGCACGTTATTAATGCCCGATCACCATTTGGGTAGAGAAACGATCGCCACGCTGGCGCGTCTGCGCGAACGCGATATCACCCTGACATTCGCTACGGGTCGTCATGTGCTGGAGATGCGGCATATTCTGGGGACGCTTTCACTGGATGCTTATCTTATTACCGGTAACGGGACGCGAATTCACTCGCTGGAAGGCGACGTGCTGCATCGTCAGGATCTCGATCCTCAGGTTGCCGATACGGTGATGCACCATGCCTGGGATACCCGAGCCAGTATGCATGTGTTTAATGACAACGGCTGGTTTACAGGCCAGGAGATCCCCGCGCTACTCCAGGCGCACGTCTACAGCGGCTTTCGTTATCAGGTTATCGATATAAAAAGCATTCCGGCCCATCAGGTGACGAAGATCTGTTTTTGCGGCGATCATGACGATCTGATCCGTTTGCGCATTCAGCTCAATGAGGCGCTGGAAGAACGCGCGCACCTCTGTTTCTCTGCCGTCGACTGCCTGGAAGTGCTACCGCTGGGGTGCAATAAAGGATCGGCGCTGGCGGTATTGAGCAACCATTTAGGGCTTTCACTGGCAGATTGCATGGCGTTTGGCGACGCGATGAACGATCGGGAAATGCTGGGCAGCGTCGGGCGGGGGCTCATTATGGGCAATGCCATGCCGCAGCTTATCGCCGCGCTGCCACACCTTTCGGTTATCGGACATTGTGGTAATCAAGCGGTATCACACTTTTTGACGCATTGGCTGGACAATCCGCATCTACCTTATTCCCCCGAATGAGAGATCTCTTCCAGCAAGCCAGACATTCAGTCTGGCTTTTTTTTGTCTATGGAAAACCCCCAGCTAGGCTGGGGGTTCCGGAAAGCTTTCAGCTTTAAGCCAGTTATTAAAACCCCTTTTGATTTGTTAAAACATCT